>JALWEC010000161.1 GCA_027036655.1 Melioribacteraceae bacterium | reverse complement strand
CTAATACTAAAAAAAGTACTATTTTGGGGGATAACGGCGAAAGTATCGCTTACTTAGATGATTTTGAAGGCGCAAGACGAACAATCCCGATAGGCGTTTCTTTTTCCGGTTGGAAGGATTTATCTCCTCCTGACAGTCTTGAATATCATATCGGGGAACGGGATAGAATGAACTTGATGAACTACAAGGCGCAAACATACTGGTTTAACCGGATCCCTACGCGTGTAAAAGTTAATGAAATCTGGCCCGAAAAGCAGGTTGCGCAGCAGAATCAAAATGTTGTTGTTCTCGATTTGGTTTATAATCCGGGGAAGAAAGGTTTTTATAATTACAATGAAAATTGGGAAAATAACAGCGACACAGCATATAAAAACTGGGGCGGGTTTGAGCATCTGATTTCTTCGACCGCCAATAACCTTGTCGATCAAAAGATCGAGTTTGTCGAGTTTTGGGCAAAGATTGAGGAGGCTCCGTCGAACGCGAAACTTTACATTGATCTCGGTCAGATAGACGAGGATGTAATTCCGAATAACGCTTTTAACACAGAAGACAAACCTCCACAAAACGGGCGTTTGGACGAAGGCGAAGATACCGGATTAGACGGCGTTACGGACCCCGGAGAACCCGGCTACAACTCCTCAACTAACCACGATCCCGCAAATGACGATTTTGCGCTTGATGCCGTTCAAGGTCAATATGAAAGAATCAACGGAACGGAAGGAAATGCTAAGTTGACCGATTTGGGAATTACGCCGGATACCGAAGATCTCAATCACAATTTTCATCTTGATATGGCGGATAACTATTTCAGATATGAAATTCCGCTTGACACGGTGCGTTCCCGAAATCCGTACATTGCCGGCGGCGGGCATAACGGTTGGTACCAGTTTAAAATACCGCTGAAAGATTTTAAAAAGACTTTCGGTTCTCCTACGTTTACATTTGTTGAAACAATCAGATTCTTCTTTCAGGGCGTTGACTCGCTTGTTTATCTAAGAATGACAGAAATTAATCTTGTCGGCAACCAATGGGAACAGGTTAAAAAAGCCAATCAGGAGGCTGATGACAAAGTAGTTACTGTTTCGACTATCAATATCGAGGATAACCCGGAATATTACTCGCCCCCCGGCGTAACAAGAGAGCGCGACAGAACTCAGCCGAATCAGACCATTTACAAAAACGAACAATCGCTCAATCTGATTTTTCAGGATTTGCCTGACGGCGGATACCGCGACGTAATCAAATACTTGCCGCAGAGAATTGATATTTTCAACTATAAAGAGATGAAGCTTTTCTTTCACGGCGATATGAACAACCAGAACAACAGCGTTTCATATTACGGCGCTCCCGACGACTACAACACAAGAATATACTTCCGTTTCGGCGAGGATACCACTAACTTTTACGAATATTCTTTCCCGTTGAAATCCGACTGGCAGACTCTTGCCATAACGCTGAAAGATTTGCCCGCTCTAAAGGAGGCGAGAACTCTTGACACTGCAGTTTACAGGCAGCCCGTTCCCGGCAGACCGGAAGATTTTTACGGCGTAAAAGGAAATCCTTCGTTAACGAAAATTTCCTTCTTCCTGATCAGGATAGAAAATCCGGATAATGTTGGACCGCCTCTATCAACTTCCGGTTCAATTTGGGTTAACGAATTGAGAATACTCGGCGCCGACAATACGCCCGGCTGGGCTTATACTGCGTCCTCGTCGTTAAAACTGGCTGATTTATTAACCGTAAGCGGAAACGTTACCAGGCAGGATCCCTATTTTCATAAAATTAACGAACGGTTCGGCTCGAGGAACGACAACAACAGGTGGGGAGTTTCCTTAAACCTGAATTTGCTGAAATTTCTTCCGTTTAATACCGAAGGGAGCAATCTTTCGGTGAACTATCAGCATTCCGAATCGGTTACTAATCCGCTTTATATGCCTTCGAGCGATATTGCCGTTGATAAAGCCATCGGGCAGATAAAACGTAAGGTGATTGAAAACGGCGGAAGCTCTGCCGAGGCCGACCAGGCGGCAAAAGATTTGGTTGCTGAGGTACAGAGCTTATCAACCAACGAAGCAATTACTTTGTCGAACATTAAGATGAAAATACCTTCGCGAAGCTGGTGGGTGAATAATACATTGAACGCTCTGGTATTTAATTTTAATTTCAGTCGCGCATTTTCGCGTTCTCCCTCTATTGCAAAAAACGAAATGTGGACGTGGAAAGGTTCCGGAAATTACAGCGTAAATTTCGGTCGGGATATGTACATAAAATATCACGATATCCCGCTGCTTGGCTCTGCTCTTAATTTTATCAATAGTTATAAAAACGCCAAATTCAGATTTTTGCCCAATTCCTTTTCCACAAGTTTTTCGGTAAACCGGAAATATAATTTTAACTTGTCCCGTTCGGCAAACAGCGAATCACAAATTTCGCAGGACTTTGTCGCGGCGAGAACGGCAAATTTAAATTGGAACGTTACGCAGGGAAGTTTATTGAATCTTTCGTTGGGCTACAAACTTAATATTTCATCCTCTCTCAACTATCTTCTTTTTGATGAGAACGGAAAGCCGCGTCCAGAACAAGAAGTTTGGAACGATATTTTTCACGGAGAATTTTTTGGCAAGACGAACAACTTTCAGCAGGGGTTGACTTTCAAATTGAAGCCAAAACTTCCCAATCTGTGGAACTTGGATAAGTATTTTAATTTCAACAGTGGTTACAGCGTTTCTTACGGATGGAAAAATGATTTCCGGCAGGAGGAGCTTGGACGAAGCGCCGGATTTAGCGGAAACATTACCGCAAGTTTAAATATTAAATGGAAAGCTCTTACAAATCCTCTTTTCCCGAAAGAGAAGAAATCTAATAAGAAAAAAGGGCACGCAACTAAGAACAAGAAAAAGAATAACGTTCCCCGACAGACTCACCACAGAACAAACAGGGGAAGAAAGAGAAACTTAGAGGAAGAGTTCTTCGGAAATAATAACGGAAGCGTAGCCGCTAACAAAAACAAGTCATCCGGAGAAGAAAAAAATAAGAGCGGAGGCGCCGAAGAAACTTTATCCGAAGAGGAAACCGGACCTTCGCGTGTTATGAGAAGCCTTTACCTGATTAGGGACGCGCTGCATTGGGCGCTTTTCGACTACGACCAAATAAGGTTTAATTTCAGTCAGAAAAACAGTGCTGCAAGTTCGGGATTGCTAAGCAAGGGAACAGGTATAGCAAACTTCTGGGGAAAATATAAGGATTCGAACGGACCTTCCCGTTTGTTTATGCTTGGCTTTTCCAACGACGCAGGTGCGCGCGTTCCCAATGCGCAGCTATCCGACAGGCTGTCGCAAAACAATACGTTTACTTTCGGCACGCAAAGACCTTTGTGGTCGGGAGCCAATCTCGACATAAACTGGAAGATTAATTGGGGTGAAAATAAATCCTACACCGTAAATACCGACGATAACGGAAATGTAACTCTTTCTTCTCCGAATGTAACGGGAACAACAAACCGGAGTTTTGTAGTTATTCCGCTTAGTTTCCTCGGGACGGGAATAAAAGCCATTCACGATAATTACGACCCCACTTCCGAGGACCCGGGCACAAGTCTTTCCAATGCTTTTGTATCGGGCTTGGAAACGCTCCCGATTTTATCCCATATCCCGGTTTTAAGTCAAGTAGCAAATTACATCCCGCGCGCTAATTGGAAAGTGAGCTGGAGCGGACTTGAAAAGCTTCCTTTGTTAAAAGGAATAGCAAGCAGAATTTCAATAAATCACAGTTACACGTCTAATTACACCGAGGGCTGGACAATCAATCCGGACGGTAAAAAAGAAGTGCAAACACAAAAAGTTAATTACGCATTTCAGCCGTTAATCGGATTGGATTTTACATTTAATTCCTTACTCGGCGGAAACTTACGCGGCTCGGCTAAATACGGCACAAAAACAAACTACGACCTCGGCGTTTCAACGCGAAGCGTAACCGAAGGACTTTCAAAAGATATAACATTTTCGGTCTCCTTTTCAAAATCGGGCTTTGATTTGCCGATTTTCGGTTTTAATCTTAAAAATGATATCGAATTTTCAGTTTCATATACAAACAGTAAAACCGTAACGATTATTTATAATATGGATAACTTTGATGAAAACGGATTGCCACAGGACGGAACAACAAGAGTAACGCTCGAAACAAGAGTTAAATATATGATGAGTTCCAGAATTTCTCTTGCTTTATTTTACAAACGCTCAACTGTAACGCCCGAAGGTGCTTCTCCTATTCCACCGACAAAAACAAACGAAGCCGGAATGGACGTTCATATTACGATTCAATAAAAATGAACCAAAAATTACAAAAGATAAATTATAAATGAGTTCACTTAAAAAAGGTAATTTATTGAATAAATACCAAAATTATAAACCGTTAAAACGGTTATAATAATTGTTAAGTTATTATTAACCCACGACTTAAGTCGTGGGTTAATGAAACTATTGTAAAGGATTAAACCGTTTTA
>JALWEC010000160.1 GCA_027036655.1 Melioribacteraceae bacterium | reverse complement strand
AGTTAAGGCGGCTCGGCGCAAAGATTAATTTAATCGAAAACACGGCAATGGTTCAGGGCGTAACAAAATTGAAAGGAGCAAAGGTTATGTCAACCGATCTCCGCGCTTCGGCTTCGTTGGTGCTCGGAGGATTAGCTGCCGAAGGAAAGACCGAAGTTCTTCGGATTTATCATCTTGACCGCGGATATGAAAGAATTGAGGAGAAACTTCAAACGCTCAACGCGGATATAGTCAGAGTGAAAACGGAAGAATATTAATTTGAATATTTACAAGAAGGCTTTGTATTACCAGATTTATATGTCACCCCAACGAAAATCAGTCGGGGTAAATTGTGAATGGAGCGAATCTTGCCCCGACCGTTTTTTCGGGTTGGGGGCGAAATGAAGAATTTCAAAACCGGTAATGATACCGAATTCAGAGATGTTTCGGATGGTTCCCCATCTTCGCCGTGGCGAACTCAATATGACAAATTTAGGTTGTGCAAAGGTCTCTGTAAATTAAGTAAAAGCGGGTTATTTATTTTGTCCGCTTTGGCCGCATCCGATTTAGCCCTCCAATTCTTTCCCTTTACTTCTGAGTTCGGATATGAATTTGCTTTTGTTAATTCAATATTGCTTTGGTTTGCCGGCGGGTTTGCGACGTTTGGTTTTTGTAAAAGGATAAGACGCGACGAATGCGGACTTGTTAATTTTATTTACGCTAAACCTTTTTTTCTCGCGCTTCTTGTTGTAACTCCCGTAATAATTTCGTTTGCGTTTAATTGTTGCGGCTCTTGCCCTTTTGGCTTCGGAGTTAAATATTATATTTTCTTTTCATTTTTCTCCTTCCTTTATTCGATTATTTTTTCTTTGACGCTAATCAAAACGGGAGTTAAATGGAAAACATTAATTTTCTTCCTTTTTACTTTTCTCCTCATTTTGATTCCTTTAATCGAAATTTATTCTTATCCACAGATTTATTCATATTCGGTTTTGCTCGGTTATTTCCCGGGAACAATTTATGACAAATTTATTCCGGTTACGGAAAAATTAATTCTTTACAGATTTATAATTCTTGTCCTTTTTTCACTGGTTTATTATTTATCTTACAAAACGTATCACGCTAAATCTTTGATATACGGTTCGGCGCTTTTCCTTTTTTGGGTTGCGCTATTAAAACCTCCACTCGGATTTGATACAAATTCTACGCGTGTTAAAAACGAAACTATGGTTTCATCGCAAACGGCGGGAGTAAGATTGCGATTCTTTTATTCTGCAGGGAAAAAGGAAGTTGTTTTTAAGACGATGGAGCAAAAGTATCTTCTCGGTAAAATTACAGACGTTACAAAGTTGAAAATATCATCGCCGATAAATTCGTACATTTATTCCGATGCAAAACAGAAAGCGAGATTGTTCGGGAGCGCGGCGGCGGATGTTTCCAAACCGTGGCAGCGCGCTATTTTTATTGAGCGAAACACTTCTCCTTCAACAATCAAGCACGAACTCGCGCATACGGTTTCGGCTGAGTTCGGAGTCGGTCCGGCAAAGCTGGCGGCGGATTTTAATCCCGCTTTAATTGAAGGATTTGCGGTAGCCGTTGAAAATAATATTTTAAATATTCCCGTTAAAAGCGCCGCGGCGTTAGTTTACCGACACGGAGTAAATATTAACTTGGAGAGACTCTTTTCGGGCGTAAGTTTTTTCGATAGTTCTCCCGCTTTCGGTTATCTTTTTGCCGGCGCGTTTGTTCAATATTTAATTAATGAATACGGATTCGCTAAATTTGAAAAATTTTACGCCTCCGATGATTTCGCGGGAGTTTACGGAGAAAGATTTAAAAGCGTTGAGACCAAGTTTAAGGAAAGCCTTGATTCCGTAAGGGTAAAACCGAATCCACAGATTTATAGAATTCTGTTCGGGAGTAAATCGGTCTTTAAGCGAAGATGCCGGCATTATGTCGCCGCGCGGATTAACTTTGCCGAAAATAAATTCAAGGATAAAGAATTTCACAAAGCGGAAAAAACTTATTATGATTTGTTCGAAAGATTTCAAACGCCGGAAGCTATTTTCGGACTTGTAAACACGCTTCTTGAAGAGAATAAAAAGAAAGAAGCGCTTTCTCTTCTCGATTCCGTTAAAATTAAGTTTGAAAAGTCTTCTTTCGAACTTCGTTTTCTTCTTCTCTTTGCTCAGGTTAATATTCTGAACGGTAAGTATGATGAAGCGGAAAAAGTCTTAACCGAATTGAAACAAACGTCTCCTTTTTTTTACTATAGGGAAATGACCGCCCTTTTCAAAGCGCTTATCGGGCAAGGGGGAAAATACGCCGTAAAGTATCTCGAATCGAACGGGCGGGGAAAATTCATCCTGCTGAAAAAACTTTATCTTAAAACGGATGATGAAGTATTTCTGCGCGGATTAATTCCCTACGCCGAGGAGAACCGGCTGAAAACACTTTTGGCTAAGGGGAAAAATAATTTTGACTCGGAGACGAATTATCTCCTTGCAAAATATTTTTTAAGAAAAATTGATTTTGACGATGCAAAATATTACTCTGATAAAATAAATATAAATGATTCGACAATAGGCGCTTATTCTGTTTTGAATCTTAAAAGCAAAGTCGAATGGTTTTATAAAAACCGAAATTTAGCGAACAAAATTAAGATTTTGTAAGAAACCGGAAAAATTAAGATGACGTTAAACGAAGCTGAAAATAAATTAATAACGAAATTAAAAGAGTATCCTTTTTGGGATAAGTTCAAAGAGACTTCCGAAGAACTCGGCGCGGAAGTTTATCTTGTCGGCGGATTTATTCGCGATGTTTTGATTGACCGCGAACGTCCCTTAACGGAAATGGATTTTATGGTTATCGGCGACGGGCCTGAATTTGCAAAGCTTTTGTCGGAGAAGCTGGGCATTGAACAGATTAATATTTTTAAAACTTACGGAACGGCGCATTTCCGTTATAATTCGTTAAACCTTGAATTTGTAGGGGCGAGGAGAGAATCGTACAGCCGCGAAAGCAGAAATCCCGTAGTGGAAACGGGAACTTTTGAAGACGACATTAAACGGAGGGATTTTACTATCAACACTCTTGCGGCATCGGTAGGGGGAACGGAGTTCGGGGCGATAACGGATTATTTTAACGGTTTGGATGATTTGCAAAAAAGAATAATCAGAACGCCCCTTGACCCGGGAATTACTTTCTCCGATGATCCTCTCAGAATTATGCGGGCGATACGATTTGCGGCTCAGCTTGATTTTACAATTGACGATAATACAAAGGAAGGGATAATTGAAAACCGCCAACGCCTTGAAATTATTACGCAGGAACGAATAACGGACGAATTCCTTAAAATAATGTCGGCTCCGCAGCCTTCGGTAGGACTAAAGCTGATGTTTGAAACGGGAGTTCTTCAAGTTGTATTCCCTGAAATTGCCAATCTCGCTGGAGTTGAACAGCGGAAGGATTTTCATCATAAGGATGTGTTTTTTCACACTTGCGATGTGGTCGATAACGTTGCGAGCGTCAGCGATAACCTTTGGCTGCGCATAGCCGCGTTGCTGCACGACGTCGCAAAACCGGCGACAAAAAGGTTTGTCGAAGGTATCGGCTGGACTTTCCACGGACACGAGGCGCTCGGAGCGCGCATGGTAAAACCGATTTTTAAGAAAATGAAGTTCCCGCTAACCTATGCGCCTTATGTGGAAAATCTTGTGCGTCTTCATTTGCGCCCGATTGCGCTTGTTTCGGAGACGGTTACGGATTCTGCAATCCGAAGATTAATAGTAAAAGCCGGAGACGATCTCGACGACCTGATTACGCTTTGTCGCGCCGACATAACAAGCAAAAACCTGAAGAAAGTTGCCCGCTATCTTAATAACTACAACATTGTTATGCAGAAGGTTTGGGATATACGAGAAAAGGATAAACTCCGCGCCTTTCAGTCGCCAGTTCGGGGCGACGAAATAATGGAAATATGCGGGCTTGAGCCTTCCAAGAAAGTCGGAATTGTGAAATCCAAAATAGAAGAAGCAATACTTGAAGGTAAAATAGAAAACAATTACGAAGCCGCAAAAGCATATCTTCTTGAGATAAAAGATGAGTTGTGCGGGGAAGAAAACAGCCGGTGATTTTAATTCAACTGTTTCGCAGTTGGCATTTCTCTTTTCTTTCATTAACCCCGAATTATATTCGGGGCTATTGTGAATTTAACTGCTTCGCAGTTAGTTTGTTCGAATGTAATTGTAATGTCCCAACCTGTACAAGCCAGTACCAAAAAGGGAGATAAGCTGAAAAGAATCATCTCCGAAAGAATTTTACTAACGAATGTCGGCGGAGTAAATCACAACGAAAGGACGTCGGAACAAGTTCGGAGGTTTTCACTTCATCGGTTCTTAATAGCGATATTATCTCGGCGACTTTATGAATGCCAATATTGGTAGAATTAGATTTAAAGTCTTACTCCGCCGAGGCGGATTACGTATCGCGTCAACATATCTAAGAGGTTGTTCATCACATTATATCAAAGAGAAGTAACTCCGTAGGAGTGTTACCT
>JALWEC010000159.1 GCA_027036655.1 Melioribacteraceae bacterium | reverse complement strand
TCTTTAAATTAACAAACAGCAGTTGCAAATAAAATTAACTGCTGTTTGATATACTTTGGCAATTGCAAGTAACTTGGGGAAACTATTTGGGGCGGACGGCTTATGGGCGACACCGTTATATAGCAGTCAAGAATTTATATGAGGTTATTTTTTTATTGCGTCAGACTATAATATAGACTATATTATAGTCTGATAAAAAAGGTTACGAAATGAAATATAGTGAATCAATAAAACCAATTAGCTATTTAAAAACACACGCATCCAAAGTAATTAGAGACGTTGCAGAAAATCAGAGAACTTTAATAATTACTCATAATGGTGAAGCCAAGGTAGTACTTCAAGATGTTAAAGTTTTTGAAAAAACTCAAGAAAGTATTGCGCTTTTAAAGATGCTTGCATTGAGTGGAAAGGAAATTAAATTAGGTAAATATAATCCACTCCAAACATCCCTAAGAAATGCGAAGACAAAAATAAATGAATTCAAACAAGAACAGAATGAAGTTCAAAGTTAATGTAATAAAATCTGCGGAAGAAGATTTATTAGAGATTTATAAGTATATCTATTTCAACGATTGTGAAGAGAATGCAGATAAGATTTATTCAAAATTAGTAAAGAAAATAACATCGCTCCAAGAATTTCCAAATCGTGGACATATCCCACCAGAACTAAAATTATTAGGCATTGAAGATTTTCTTGAAATATATTGTAAACCATTTAGAATTATTTATCAAATAATTGAAAAAGTAGTTTTTGTACATTCTGTATTAGATGGCAGAAGAGATATGCAAAAATTATTAGAAGAAAGATTAATGCGTGAATAATTAGGAAGCCATATAACCGGCAAATCAACTTGACCGCCCCCAACAAAAGACGTCGGGGCAAGCTCTACCCGTGCGGGTTTTCTGCTTAGTTTAAGATTGGTTTGCTGTTTGATTGGGAACTGTGCAATGTAAATTTGGTCGCCGTGCTTGCACAAGTGAAAAAAAACGCATGCAGTAAAAGTTAATAGCCCAATTTAAAGTCATAAAAAAAGCCGTTCCGAAAGTAATCGAAACGGCTCTGAGAGGGTAAGTAAATCATTAACCGAAAAAGTCATTATCTCTTTTCCGAATGAATTTTCCGCGTTAATTCAACAAGTAGTGGTCTTCCTCGTTGTTTCCCGATTCATCGAGTCTGAACGAGTTAACCATCTGCTGCAGTCTATGGGTTAATCTGCTTAAATCTTCCGAAGCGGTTGCAATTTGCTCTACTCCCATAGCGGTTTCCTGCGCTACGGTATTAATGCCGGAAACGTTTTGGTTTATCTCTTCGGCTACAACATTTTGTTCTTCGCTTGCTTCGGCTGTTTGTCTAATAATTTCCATAACTTTGTTGGATGATTCGATGATTTGATTCAAGGAGTTGCTTGCCGCGGCAACTTTTTCCTTCCCGAACTGGACCTGCTCGGTTCCGGTGTGCATGGAATCAACGGCTTTTTCGGTTTCGGTTTGAATCGATTTTATCATTGTCTCAATTTCTTTCGTGGCGGTTTGAGTTCTTTCGGCAAGTTTTCTTACTTCGTCGGCGACAACCGCGAAACCTCTTCCGTGTTCGCCAGCGCGCGCGGCTTCGATTGCGGCATTTAACGCAAGCAAGTTGGTTTGATCCGCAATTTCATTAATTACGTGAACAATCTCGCCGATTTTTTCGCTGCTTTTACCGAGTTCGTCAACAATTTCGGTTGACTGCATAACCACCTCGGCAAGGCTTTCCATTCCGACTTCCAAATCCTTGAATACGATTCCGCCTTCTTCGGCAATTTGTTTGGATTTGTTTGCTTCCTCGGCGGCGGTTCGGTTGCTTTCGGTTGTTTCCACAATTGTTCGGGTCATTCTGTCAACCGCCTGCGCGACCTCGGTTGTCTGCGAACTTTGTTCCTGCGCTCCGGCTGCCATTTCATCGGCGCTAGCGGAAATTTCGGTACTCGCGCTTGCCGTAGCTTCAATGGCGTCGGTAATATTGTTAATCACTTCTTTTTGTTTCTCAATCATCGCATTAAATACTTCAATCATATTCGAGATTAAATCGCCTTGTTTTTCCGGAGTGATTTTCACCGTCAAATCGCCGTCGGCTACTCGTTTCATCCCTTCCATAATGCGCGTTGTGTTTCTTTCGAGATATTCCTGAAGTTCCTGCAAAACATCCGTCTTTTCCTGATATTCGATAGATTCGCGGACTTTTTCAGCCGAGTAATTTAACATACCTCTTAAACCTACTTGAAACGGTTTTCGGAAATATTTTCCCTGTGAAGCGAAATTAATGGAAGTGGCAATTTCTTTTACTCCGGCTTCAATCTGATCGGTCAAATCGTTGAGCTGCCACATTACTACTCCCAATTCATCGTGATTTTTGATGAAAGTGATTCTATCTTCGTAATTGCCTTGAGAGAGCTTTTCGAGAAGTTTTGTGATTCTTCCTATCGACGTTACAAAATAACCTGAAAGCTGAATTTGAAAAAATACCGTTACTACAACGAGCAGAATCAGATCAATCAGAAGCAATGTGGATAAAAGGGAATTATCTTCCCCGGCTGAGGCGCCGTTAATAAATACAAATAGCGCGATTGCGATTATCCCGAGAATAAGAACTATTGTTCCTCTGATATTGATAATCTGTTTAACGCTTTTTTGCTTAAATGGTGAGAATAAATTCTTCATAACTCTTTCCCTGTTCTTCCAAAATTTGTGTTAATAATTTATAAGAGGCAGCAATGCCATCTGATTTTTTACTGTGTTTTTTTTCTTCCGCTTTTAGTTTATCGTAAAGCGGAATAATAACTTTTTGAAGTTTTTCTCTGTCGGGCGCTCTTCTTACCGCGCTGTATCCGACAATCTCGTTTTTCCCGTTTGTTACGGGAGTAATATTTGCGAATACCCAGTAATAACCGCCGTCCGAGGACATGTTTTTAACATAAGCGTTGATTTCGCGTCCCGCTTGGATTTCGTCCCAAAGAACTTTGAAAATTACGGACGGCATATCGGGATGACGAATGACATTATGGTTTTTGCCGAGAAGTTCTTCTTCCTCGTAAGCGGCAAATTCCATAAAAATCCGGTTCGTATAAGTAATAATACCTTTCAGATCGGTTTTGGAAACAATAAAATCATTTTCCCTCATTACCCTTTCTTTATCAGTAGGAGTAATTTTCGGTTTCATATGTTTTTCTCTCCTTTTTATTCTATTCTGCTTAAAATTATCGGCAAAATCCCTTTAAACTTTAATATTAACAAAAAAATTATCTTGAATGATTACATTTCGCGGCAATCCGTCAAGGCGGACAATGAGAAAAATTGAACGAAAGAACAAAAGGTTGGAGGAATGGATGATATCACTTTCGTTTTACGTCTTACTTACCTCTATCTCTCTTAGATTCCTTTACATAAAAGAAACCTTTGCATAACCTAAATTTGTCATATTGAGTTCGCCACGTTTAGCCCGACCGCTTTTCGTCGGGGGCGGAGGTGGAAAACGTCCGAAATATCTCTAAATTCGGTATAATTACCGGTTTTGAGATTCTTCATTCCGCTTTGCTCCATTCAGAATGACATATTACGGGGTTATGCAAAGCCTTATTAAAATCATTTTGAGTGATTACATATCGCGGCAATTCGCCAAGGTGTACAAAGAGAATGGATGAAAGGACAAAAAGATTGAATGGATGATTGGATGCTCTCACTTTCGTTTAACGTTTTTCATTTTACGTATAGCGTTTAACGTCTTGCGTCTTTCATTTTACGTCTTACTTTCCTCTAACTCTCTTAGATTTTTTTACACAAAAAATACGTGTCCAGCGCTTCTTGCGGGAAGAATTTATTTCCAATACTCTATTGCGCTTTTAATGATGAAAAGTTATGTTTTTATTTTAATTTCTGTTATTTATTGAATAAACCGGAGAATTATTGATTTACGTTTTATTGTCATTATCTCATCTAAATATGTTTCTCCACAGGTAATCTTTTATGAGCGATAAACTTTATACTTACCCGATTGACAAACTCCTTAAGTGGATTTTAAGAACGGAAAAAAAAGGTAATATTTTCGGAATAAGCAATGAGCTTTTCTTTGCTCCCGATAAAACCGACCCGTTCAGAACATACAGATACGGTCAGCTTCTCGAAACTCCGGTAGGAGTCGCCGCCGGACCGCATACTCAGATGTCGCAGAACATTATAGCCGCTTGGCTTACCGGTTCCCGCTACATCGAGCTTAAAACAGTGCAGACTTTGGACGAACTTGAAGTGGCAAAACCCTGTATTGAAATGAAAGACGAGGGCTACAACTGCGAGTGGTCGCAGGAACTGAAAATAAAACAATCTTATGAAGAATACTTAAACGCATGGATAATTATCCATGTTCTGAAAGATATGTTCGGTTGGGAACAGGATGAAGCGGGATTTATCTTTAATATGAGCGTCGGCTACGACTTACAGGGAATTATGAAGCCGAATGTTCAGTGGTTTTTTGATAAGATGAATGATTCCGCGGCGGAAATTAAGGAC
>JALWEC010000158.1 GCA_027036655.1 Melioribacteraceae bacterium | reverse complement strand
CTCATTTTTTCCACGAGATTATGTTCGAAGATTGACATAACGGATGAAATCCCGAGATGCGCGACTTTTATCGGCGAATCGATTGTATAACTTAATCCCATGACAGGAATATGAAATGTATGCGGTGATTTTGAGTTTGCCATAGTTTCCTTAGTGAATTTTATTTATAAAGAATATAAATCTAATAAATATTCAATAATTCCGAAAAGAAAACATAAAGTATTTTTTTTTCGTGAGAAGCGACAAAGTATCCCAACTTCTTTTTTCTGATGTGTTAAATAAGCGATAGTTAAGGTTACTTTCCTTCAAGGTACTTGTTCCTTGAAGGCATGCGTAAGGAGAATTGGAGGCAATGGGCTTGTAAGATTTTGTTCCGATGAATATTTGAGCTTTCTCAACACCCCGACTTTCATGCTCGCGCGCTCCGGCGAAACCCAACCTTCGTCTTGGCGAATCAAGAGAGGAATTTTATTTGCCTTGGGGAATTCTCATGTTTCGGCTTCGCCTTGAAGGCTTGTCGAAACAGACTAATTTTAAGATATGTCAAATCCACGACAGTTTAACCCCCGGCTTCGAGTTAGATTTGTATCAGAACTTAAAACTAAAATAAAAACGGAGTACAAAATGAAAACAAGATTTTCTGTAACATCAGCATTAATAGCCGGATTTATCGGTACGGTTGCAATGACCGCTTTTACCTATATGGCGCCGCTAATGGGATTCAAAATGGACATTCCCGCAATGCTTGCCAACACAATGCACGCGCCCATTATCGTAGGATGGTTAGCTCATTTTATGGTCGGCGAAACTCTCGCGATTGGATATGTTTTATATATTAACATACTTAATCAAGATGCCAATGCAAAAACTGGCGCATTGTATGGTATTCTGCCCTGGCTATTGGCGCAGCTTGTTGTTATGCCGATGATGATGGTAATGAACGGTATGTCCTATTCCGCCGGGTTGTTTTCCGGTTCCTTAATGGTGGCAATGGCGAGTCTGGTAGGGCATTTAATTTACGGCGCTTTTGTAGGCGTTATCTACAAACCCGAATTGCAGACTACAGAAGCTGTTTCTTAAATTTTAATTATTGGAGAATATAAAAATGAACGGATTATATAAAATGAAAAAAGAGAAAGCTTCGCCAAGACTAAACATGATGTTCAATAATATCAAATCGTCTTACGGAAAAGTACTGAACCTCTATTCGATAATGGGAAACTCTGAAAATGCATTGGATTCATATCTTAAGTTTTCGGGAGCGCAAAACAACAATTCGTTCTCTCCCGAAGAAAGGGAAATAATTTATTTGGTAACATCGGAAACAAACGGCTGTATTTATTGCGTTTCCGCTCATACGTTAAAAGCTAAATCGCTCGGATTAAAAGAGGAAGAAATAATTGAGATTCGGGAAGGAAGCCACCCCGACCCTAAGATTGACGCGCTGATTAAAGTTACTAAGGAGATAATCACGAAAAGAGGTAATGTTGAACAAGAGACAGCCGATGACTTTTATGCCGCCGGATATAATCAAATAAACATGATTGATTTGTTAGGTTTGATTACTGAAATGACATTCTCAAATTATTTGGGACGCTTGGCAAGACCGAGCGTGGATTTTGAAAAAGCGCCTATTCTTGCCGATGAAGTTATAATCTAGCATCCCCCTACTAAAGCCCCCAACAGAGTGCGATTGCAATTTTGCTTTCGCACTTTTTTTATTCGATAATTTCTTTCAATTTTTTCTTATCATTAATTATCAGTTTGTTTCTGTCGAAATCAATTAAACCTTGTTTTCTCAAACTTGTTAATATTGTGTTCACAGTCTGACGCGAACAAGCCGTAAGT
Source organism: Melioribacteraceae bacterium (assembly GCA_027036655.1). Taxonomy (GTDB): domain Bacteria; phylum Bacteroidota; class Ignavibacteria; order Ignavibacteriales; family Melioribacteraceae; genus WGAL01. The sequence continues at coordinate 2,701 of JALWEC010000158.1, read as the reverse complement.
TCACCGATAGTCTGATGTTTAAGGAAAGGTTTAACAAAAATCTGATCGCCGACTGTTTTTCCGTTTTTCTCGGCGTAGCGCAAAACAAAAGATGTAACGCGTTGATCGGCGTCCTTAAAAATTAAATCCTCAATCCGTTCAGAAAATTTTTTAAGCTTAAGTCCGATTACTTTTGTCATCTTCAAATTCAGCGCCGGATTTTTCTCGATAAACGCCGCCAAATCATTTTTATTGATTGCGCAGATGCGCGCCGGATCAACGGTAACGGCATAGTCATGTCTTTCACCTTCATCAAGAAAAGCCATTTCACCGAAGATTTCGCCGGGATTAATTATCGCAATAATCTTTTCGCTTCCATCCGGAAGATACTTGGTTATTTTAACACGACCTTTTTTCAGAAAATATATTGTTTGCGAAGAGTCGCTTTCAAAATAAACAGGCTCGTTTGTTTTGGTTTCGGTATCGATAATCAGTTTATCCAACTCCATCATGCTTTTGGAATCGAGGTTTTCAAAAAGATTAAAGTTTTCTAAATACCACAGCTTTGATTTATCAGCCATTTTTCACCCGAAATGTTTCAATGTATTTATTAATATTGATTACTCCAAATTATTTCTTTTCAGAGCGGTAAAACTTGATGTGCATATTTTTTTGCGAATTGTTGTCCCAAAGTGCTGAAAAGATTTATTTTTCTTGAAAATATTTGACTAAAGTTTTTGTTTGGAATGATGAATTGTTAAAATTATTATTACTTTATTTTTCTCGTCAATTTTATAAACAATTCTGTATTTCCCTTTAATAATTTCACGAATGCTCTCATCTGAAAATTCCGGTACAACTCTGCCAAGTTGAGGGAAATTTTCCAATCTATTTATGTAACTTTTTACCGAAACCACCCATTTTTTAGCTGCCGGAAGATTATCCTCTGCAATAAATTCTACAATGTCAACCAAATCTGATTTTGCTTGAGAAGAAAAAAATATCTTCATCTTTATTCTGATTTGTTAATTATTTTACTAATCTCGCTAAAGACTTCAGATTTGGAATGGAATTCATCTTTTTTGTAATCTTCAAGACCGCGCACTATTTTTTTCATAAAGTCAATTTGGTCTTGCATCTGTTGAAATTTATCTACATTCAAGACAACAGCGGCGCTCTTCCCATGCTGAGTAATCACTATTGGCTTTTTGGTTGAGTTTAGTTCTTGAATATATTTTTTTATGTTATTTCTAAACTCGGACAATGGTTTTATATTTCGAATATCCAATGTTTCCATATTTGCTCCGTTTGAGATTTAATGTCATTTAAATGTACAATAAAGCGTCAGAATTTGCAACATAAAAAGTTTTTTGTAAAAAAAATTCTACTCATTTCATCTTCGAGTTTATCAATCGCAGTGTTCCCCGATTAAAAATTATATCTTAATTTGTCAGAATATTGCTGCTTTTAGATTCGTCTGCTCCACGAAATAATTTGGATTTGAATGAACAATCTTTTTTATCTGTTTCAAAAAATAAGAGCTTCTGCGGCTATTTTTTTAATATTTTGTTGGCGGTAGTTTTAGTTTTCAGTATGTAAATTGCGTTTGTCAATTTTGTCAAATCAATTAAAACCGAGGTCTCATTAAGAAAACTCTTGCGGGTTAATTTTGTAACATCTTGTCCAAGTATATTATAGACTTTAATTTCGCTTAAATTATTTTTACTCCCTTTTATTGTTATTTTGTTCGAAGTCGGATTCGGATAAATAAAAATACTGTTGGCGGAAGATGTATTGGAAGAATTATTAACGCTTTGAGGTCCCGAATATTCGTAAATCCCCATATCAAATCCGGCGCCTTGCGGACGATTTACGCCTTCAAAATCTACCAAAGGCGCATCTTGTGATGTCCCGGAATTTATACACGGACTCGTTTCTTGCAGGTGATAATCTCCGTCGGAGGCATTTACAAATAGCGGATCGTCGGAAATATTATTTTCTCCCGAAGGTATCGAAAAACCATTATAAAAAAAATCCGAATACATATATTCAAAGTTTACCGTATTATCGCCCGTCGCCAAATTGTTTACGTTGGTAATAATACAATTGACCAATTTGTTGCCTGTGTTTGGTCTTTCACAATTAAAAAGATAATCCGAATTATCAATCACGCAGTTCGCTATTATATTATTATTTACCGGAGCGCTATTGTAATAGTACGGATTTAAGTCTATTGCCCATTCCGAGTTCTTAATAACACAATTATTGAATGAATTATTATTTCCGCAGTAATCCGCATCTTCTCCCGCCAATAAAAAACGGATTCCGGCTTGACAACTATCGGAAATACAAGCGTTAAATGTGTTGTTGCTCGCTCCTTCTCTTACCATAAATGCCGAAACATCATCCGAAATACCGCCGATAGCAGTGCAATTTTTGAATTCGTTGTTTTGTACGCCGGACCAACGTACGCTAAAACATCCGGCAATCATATTTTTCACCGTACAATCAACAAACAGATTATTTTGACCGCTTTCTTTTATTTCAAATCCGTGGCCGACATCTTCCAAGTCGCCGTCTCGTTCGGCATAACAATTTTCTATCAAATTATTATTTCCCTTTACAACAAGATAATAATCCATAGAAGTGTAAGAGCCGTCTGAAATTTGTTGACTTTCATTGCTGTAAATTTTACAATTTTCAATATGATTATTATCGCCCC
>JALWEC010000157.1 GCA_027036655.1 Melioribacteraceae bacterium | reverse complement strand
TTAAAGCTGTTTGCCGAGTTCGGCTATCATCAGACTTCCGTTAGAATGATTGCCAAAAATGTAGGAATACGGGAAAGCGCGATATATAATCATTTTCCCTCAAAAAAAGATTTGTTTTTGGAATTAGTGCACGACGGCAAAAAACGCGTTCAAGCGGCTTCATATATTAACGAGGAAATGCTGGAACTTTTGAATAATCCCGAATTGTTCTTCACTCAATTTATTGACAAAGTAATAGAAGTCTGGACTAAACTGGAAGAACGCATGTTCACTAAAATGATGATTCAAGCTAAATTTAATTCTTCTGTGGAGTTTGATTTAACCTTAAACGATTTATTCGCCGGTATTTCAAACATTTTGGAAATCGTTTTCGAAGAGCTTAGAAATTACGGCTACATAAAAGATTACGATAACGAACTTCTTTCCGAGCAATTCCTTGCGCCCCTTGTCGTCCTTAAATTCCGCTTCTTAATCAATAACTTTTTCGACAAGGAACAAGTTCTCAACTATGCCCGTAAACACGCCTCGTTCTTTTGGGAACAGATTAAGCTGTAAAAATTTCCGTAACAAAAACTACCATTGGACGTCTTTACTTAGCCCAATAATATGTTACCTCAACAGGCGGTTTTTTCAATGTTATCAAAATACTTATCTATTTCTTTTTGCGTTTCAATCGTCTTTGAAAGAGCCGTTGCAATTTTGCAATAGGTTTTAATTTCGTCTAAGGTAAGCGTTCTTCCTTTTCTGTCTTTTAACCATTTTGCGCAAACCTGATAACCGCCGATTTGATATTCCCAAACTTCTTCTTTTATTCCGTCAAAATATTGTTCTTTGTTTATCCAAACTTTTCCCTCCTCAAATTTCGGTTTTTCTACTTTGTTTTTTCCTTTGCCTTGGAATTTTGAAAATGTATTTTCCAATTCTTTTGATTTGAGCAAATGCAAATCCGCAAGCTGTTTGCCGAGTTTTTCGAGCCGAATAAAAAGTTTGTAATTTTTGGTAAAAGGAACGCGCGGGAAATCAATCTTTAAAAATTCCGCATATTTTTTGCGATATGTGGCGCTGTAAAGAACCGCATAGATGTAATAAAATATTTCTTCGGGCGTTATTTTTCTTTTGAAATTCTCTTTAAGTTTTGCAAATAATTCCGGTATTATATTCGGTTTTTTACTTTTGTATTTCACTTCAGGCTCAAATAACATCAATTGCGAATAATTTCCGATACTCTTACTATTTTTTGCAGCGTAAATATAGAGCGGGAAAACTAATTCGCCACCTCGCCGGAAAAGATTAAGATCAACAATATTTTCCGAAATAAAAACAATATCGTAATTATCCGAACCAATAACAGCGGACTGCCGACCGACGCATAATGCAATATTTTTTTTCATTAAATGTTGCATAACATCATCACGGGGCATACAATGAAATCCACGTGATTTTCCGGTATAATAAGTGTAACGTAAATCAAAAGGACGATATAGAATTTCAGTTAAGTTCTTTTTATCTAACCCGCTTTCTTTTAAATCATTTTGTGCTAACTCAACTTTCCAATCTCTTGCGTCTTTCCCAAGCTGATATGTTTCTCTCGCCAATTCTTTTTCAAGTCTTGCAAAATTCCGAACGCGATTCCAAATTTCATCTTCTGTCCAGCCAATGGTTAGAGCATCTCTTGCCGTAACAATCCCGACGCTGTTGACGGGAAAAATGTCTGTAATTTTTTCAAACTTCATATACTCGCTTTGTAGTTTTGCATCTTGCGGAATAAAAAGATAGAATTCGCTTTTCGGTTCGAGCTTATTCCATTTTACATTTTCTATGCTGTGTTGGTCGAGCCAATCGTATTTATCTTCGCGCAAGCCGAATATTTCAAAATGATAAACTTTAGACATTGTTATATTTCCTTTCTCCTATTCAATATGCCCGTAGATGAATCCATAGGCTTTGTTTCTACGGATTAAACCCTGTTTTATGTTCCCGCCAATAGATAAATCTGTAGGCTGCGAGTTCTGCATAACTCTCGCATGATATTCCGAGTCCGGCATTGTAACAACCGGAGACAACCCACGACTTCAGTCGTGGGTTTAGAAACACACCTCAAAGAAAGAAACCGATTCATCGGTTTCCCCCGGTAAGACCGTGCTTCTTCTCAAACCTTCTGTATTCTTCGGCAAAACTGATTTTTCTATGATGTTCCTTCTGGTTCTCGATATAATTCCGGACCTTACCAACCATTGATTCGCTAACGGAAAAAGCTCCGTATCCTATTTGCCAAGCGAATTTTCCTTTAATAAAGTTGTTTTGATTTATCCAATGGGAAGAATTTCCTTTTATATTCTTGGTTAATTCTGCAATCGAGTGATTTTGATTTTGCAGTAGAAGAATATGAATATGATCGGCTGTTCCGTTTATTATTTCCACTTCCGATTCAAAATCTTTTTCGAGGAGATTTTTAATCCGAGAGTATAGTTTCTTCTCAAAAGAAGCGTCAATCATCGCGAATCGGTTTTTTGTCCCGAATATCAGATGAATCCATATTTTAGTTAACGAATGCGACATTTATTCTTCCGTAAAAAACCGTTGAAACGGTTTTGAGTTATCTTTTACCGGTTGTTCCCACGGATAAATCCGTGGGTTAATGCTATCTGTGAATTATCGTCCTTTCTAAGAAGCATTTGTTTGTTTCGCGTATTTTATCATAAAACAAATAGCGACGCCTTGCTGAATGTCAAAAACATTTTCGTCTTTGCTTCCGTCAGGCGTTTTTTCTTTTTTCAGACTGTTGCCGTGTAAATCAAGAATATATATTTCATCAAAACTGTTCATCAATGATTGGCGCATACCTCTGAATGTCGGATTATCGAGATAACTGTGATTCGTAATAAATCCTAAAACGCCTTCGCCCGCTTGATCAATTTTCCATTGAGAGAAACGAATAAATTTTACGTAATCGTCTTGCAGCCACTTGGGATTTTTTTCGCCAAGCGGTTTTCCATCAACTTGATAATATTCTTTAATTACGGCGGAAATCCATTCCCCTTTATTTGAAGAATGGCCCGAATATGGCGGATTACCGAGAATAACAAGAATCGGAACTTGCTTTTTAACTTTTCCCGCCTCGTGATTTTCGTGCGATAGAGACGACATCCCGGGAAATTTCGATTCATCAAGCTCTTTCATTTCCAAAGTATTCGTCAAATAATACTTCACGCGCTCGTCATCTTCCATTCTGTAGCCGAGTTCTTCCAAAAGAAAGGACATTTTCATATGCCCGATTGCGTAAGGCGCCATCATCAATTCAAAAGCGTAATAATTTTGCAAAATCTGATCTTTAAGAAAAGTTTTAACCGCGCCTCTGCCGTATTTGCTTTCAAATTCTTCAACCGCCGTTTCAATTGCCTTTGCCAAAAAACTTAGCGTTCCTCCTGCGGGATCGAGTAAATTTACATTCTTCGCCGCAAGTCCTTCCGCTATGTTAAATTTATCTTTAAGTATTTTATGAAGCGAACGAACGATGAATGAAACAACAGGTTCGGGCGTGTAATAAACTCCGCGTTTTTCTCTTGTCTTTGGGTCGTAAACGGAAAGGAATGTTTCGTAAAAATGCAAAACCGGGTCGCTTCCTTTTCCTTCGTGATAATATTGGTCGAGAATTTTTTTAACATCCGCAACATTAAGAACTTCCGCAATATCGTCAATAATTATCTCCATTTGCAGAGGTAAATCTTCCAAAGAAATAAACTTAAAAACGTCCCGAAGAATACCGATTGATTTGGGAATATACGAAAAAGCAAGTTTTCTGTTAAACTCTTTTTCGGCGCGGAGACGAGCGGCAAACAAACCGTAAGTAATTGTTTGCGAATAAATATCGGCGAATTCATCTTCGCTTATTCCGGCGATTAAAAACTCTTTGAACGCGTCATAAAAACCGTGAATCGATTCCGTGCCGAGCTTCAATTCTTCGCTTACGATTTCATCTTTCAAAAATTTAGTTCTTTTTGCAAGTTCAACCGCAAGAGTTTTGGCGGTGTAAGTTTTGGGAAGCGAAAAATCCAAAAATCTTTCGAGCAGTTCAAAAAGTTTATCTTCGTTTTCAAGGGGCGAAACCGTGGAAAGCTTTTTAATAACAAAAGGACGGGCGATTGATATTTTTTCAATTCTTTCGCCGTTTCTGTATAAACGAAACTCCGTGAAGTTTGTTAAAATAACATTCGGGAAAGTTGATAAATACCTTACGAGTTGTTCGCTGACTTCGATTCTGTCGAGGTCAACGCCTAAATCTTTTGCCTCAATGTAGCCGATTATTTTTTGTCTGCCGTCCCAAATCCTAAAATCGGGATTGCCCGCTTCGGTTTTTTTAGGAAGAATGGTTACATCAATTTTCTTTTTCCTTTTCGATTCGGAAAAAGCCGTAATAAAATCAGCAAGGTGTTTGTAGTAAGATTCTTCCCTCGCATCGCCTTTTTTATAGGCATTGAATAAATTTGATAAATAATTTTTTGTCATAATCAATAATATCGAGTGAAAAGTGCCCATTTTCAAGCACCCATCCTGTCCTTATG
>JALWEC010000156.1 GCA_027036655.1 Melioribacteraceae bacterium | reverse complement strand
TTGTAGCACAGTCCGCCACGGCGGACTGTGGCTGAAATAATTTAGCGTTATGCTTGTTTTTCGCAGATTGCAAGCAATCTACGCTACAAAAAACATTTTTGTAGTCAATCTTTTTTAGCAATAAATTTTTTCTAATGACATTTTTGGGATTATTTTACTCTGAAAATCACACAAAATTTCTTATCATTGTAACCGTTTTAAAAATTATTATGATAAAAAATTTAAGACATATCGCTTTTCCCGAAGAACACGGATCGTGGGGCTTTGTTCTCGAGCCGCTTATTCTTTCGCTTATAGTCGCATATTCGGCGGACGGACTTTTTCTTGCGCTGGCGTCATTTCTCTTTTTTCTCGCGCATCAGCCGATTAAAATTATTGTAAATCCGAAAAAAAGCCGGAAAATGAAAATTAAAGCGATTGTCGTTCTCACGGTTTACGTCGCAGCCGCCTTGTACTTTTTGACTTCCATTTTTGTCAACAATCCGGTAAACGTCTTTTTCCCTTTTATTCTTGCGCTGCTTTTTATGTTGGTTTATCTCTTTTTTGAAATTCTGGGATTGTCCCGAAAACTTGCTACGGAATTAATCGCCTCTTCCTCGATAGATTTTATCGCCGTATCGGTTCTTCTTCTCGGAGGAATGAATTCGCTTCGCGCGTGGGCAATTCTTGCCTTGCTCTTGAACCGAGCGATTCCGACCGTGCTTTTTGTTCACGAAAGAATAAATTTTGTTCATAAAAGGAATTTAAACCGCATAATTCCGATATCATCCGCTTTAATAGGATTTTTTGTCGCTTTGGTTTTCGCTTATTTAAATTGGATTCCTTGGCTCGGACTTCTCGGGATCTTAATTTTGGTTGCCAGAATGATTTACGGACTTACCCCGAAAATGCTAAACCAATCATTAAAAACAGCGGGTATTTGGGAGTTTATTTACGGAATTTTATTTGTGGTTATTACGGCGTTTTCATACTACTTGTGGTAAAAATCTCACCTTTGCATAAACCCAAAATTGTTATTAGAAAATTTTTCAATCGAAAATTTCGGACAATAAACAGTTTATAGTAACACGGTTTGCTTAGTGAACCGGACAAACTGTGTTTTATTTATTTAGTACCTTACCAGTAAATTTCGTGTTATTTGTGGCGGAATATTTTTCCAAATATTCTAAAGTCCTTTACTTGTAGAGCTTTCAGAGATTATTTCCTCTCAGCTCTTCTCCGGGTTTGTTCCCGACTTGTCCAGGTCAGGTAAATAAAGCTAATCTAATGTTTTTCTTTTATTTTTTGGGTAATAACAACCGGTTGGATGTGCAAACATGTAAATTCAAAACAAAAACGGCTCAGACCTCCAAGGTTTTAAAAACATTGGAGGTCTAAGAAAACTAAGCAAAATCGGATAGAGCTTCTTCTCCGCCCGCTTTAATCGCTTTCATAGCCGAAACAAAATCTCCTTGCGAAAAAATTGCGCTTCCGGCGACAAGCGTATCCGCTCCCGCTTCCACAACGTACTTTGCCGTTTCGACGTTAATTCCTCCGTCAACTTCGAGCAGCGCGCGGCTTTCGGAATTATCCAAAAGTCTGCGCGCTTCCTCAATTTTTTTTAACGAACGATTAATAAACTTCTGCCCTCCGAATCCCGGATTTACGCTCATAACGAGGAGCAAATCCAACTCTTCAATCACATTTTCAATGTTCGCAACCGGCGTGGCGGGATTAAGCGCGACTCCGGCTTTAACGCCTTTTTCCTTTATCGATTGCAGCGCGCGGTGAAGATGAACAGTAGCTTCCTGATGAACGGTAAGAATATCCGCGCCTGCGTCAATAAACGCGTTGATGTATTTTTCAGGTTCTACAATCATTAAATGAACGTCAAGAGGAATATCGGTAATTCTTTTAAGCGTTTTTACTATGTTCGGACCAAAAGTAATATTCGGGACAAACCTGCCGTCCATTATATCAACATGAATAAAATCGGCGCCGTTTTCCGAAACCGCTTTAACCTGTTCCTCAAGTTTGAGTAAATCCGCCGATAAAATAGAGGGAGCGATATTTATCTTCTTCCCGCTCATGATTGGCTACCGTCTATGAATTTTTTGTAACGCGCCTTTACCTGCTCGGCAAGATTATCCGGCGTAAAACCGAAAGCTTTTTCCAAGTCCTGATAAGGAGCCGATTCTCCGAATCTGTCGAAACCGAAAACCCAGCCGTCAAGTCCGGTATATTTTTGCCAGCCGAGAGAGACGCCCGCTTCGACCGCTACGCGGTATCTTATGTTTTTCGGAAGAACGGAGTTTTTATATTCCTCGGACTGCGCTTCAAAAAGTTCCATCGAAGGCATGCTGACAACGCGAACTTTAAAATCATCCATTTTTTTAGCCGCCGCAATTGCAAGATGAACTTCGGAACCGGTGGCGATTAATATTATTTCAGGCTCTTCCGAATTTTGATAAATAACGTAAGCTCCTTTTTTCACATTTGCGATTATTTCATCTTCCGGCAATTCAAGAACCGGAAGTCCTTGCCTCGTTAATATTAGCGCAGAAGGGCGGTTGTTGGCGTCAAGCGCGGCTTTCATTGCGCCGGCAGTTTCCTTTGCGTCGGCGGGACGAAAAACCAGCAAATTCGGAATCAGCCGCAACGACTGAATATGTTCGACAGGCTGATGTGTAGGTCCGTCTTCTCCGACATAAAACGAATCGTGAGTAAGAACGTGCAAAACATGCAAATGCTGCATCGCCGAAAGACGGATTGCCGCGCGTTCGTAATCCGCAAAAACAAGGAACGTCGCACCGAACGGTTTTAAGCCGCCGTGAAGAGCGATTCCGTTAACAATTGCCGCCATTGGGAATTCCCTAACGCCGAAGGAAAGATTCCGCCCGCTCCGGTTATCTTTTGTGTATTCTCCTGCAATATCGGCAAATGCTTTTGTGGAATTGGAAGGTTCGAGATCGGCGCTTCCTCCGACGAGCGTCTGCATCTGCTCTCCGAATTTTGCAAGAATTTTTCCGAACGCCGCGCGCGTTGCGATTTTATCCGCCGCCGAAAAATCGGGAGTTTCCAAATCATCGGAGATATATTCGCTGGTAGCTTCTTCCCAAAGTTTTTTAAATTCTTCGTCCGATTCTATCTTATCATTTACCCGTTTATTCCAATCGTTCACATTATCGTTAAGTTCGTCAAAATTGTTTCGGAAGTAATTAACAACGTCGTCGGGAAGATAGAAAAACTCATCTTTCGGCAGACCTAATTTTTCTTTTGTCGCCGCAATTTCTTCCGGAGGAAGAGGAGAGCCGTGAGTCGTGTGATCTCCCTCGCGGGTCGCGGTTCCTTTTGCCATAATCGTATGCCCGATAATCAGCGTCGGTTTTTCATTTTGAGACTGAGCTTGTTTTATTGCGTCAATAATCTCATCCTGATTGTGTCCGTCAATTTCAATCGTATTCCAGCCGAAACCTTCAAAAACTTCCTTTATGTCCGTATCGTCCGCGCGGGAAGTCGGACCGGAAATCTGCGCGTTGTTTTTATCATAAAGAGCGATAAGTTTGCTTAATCCCCAATGCCCCGCTAACGACGCCGCTCCGAGCGCAACCGGTTCCTGCAGATCGCCGTCTCCGGCAAGAGTAAACGTAAAATGGTTCACGGCGTCGCCGCCTAATTTTGCACTCAGCATCGTTTCGGCAACCGCCATTCCGACCGCCATCGAAAATCCCTGTCCGAGCGGACCGGTTGTGGCGTCAACGCCGTCGGTCAAACCGTATTCGGGATGCCCGGGAGTAATGCTTCCGAGCTGCCGGAAGTTTTTCAAATCTTCAACAGAAATAAATCCCTGAAGCGTAAGAAGGGAATAAAGAAGCATCGATTCGTGCCCGGCTGAAAGGACGAATCTGTCGCGGTTAATCCACAGCGGATTTTTTGGATTATACTTTAAGAAATGTTTATAAACGACGTAAGCCATATCCGTTGACGAAAGCGCGCCGCCCGGATGCCCCGAGTTTGCTTTTCTCGTTCCGTCTAAAATCAGCGCTCTGATTACTGAAGCTGTTTTTTTATCCAATTCGGTCATATTTTATACCCTGAAAATGTTTGAAAAATTATTATTCTTTTCTCAAAAGTAAAATTTAACGCTAATAAATCCTAATTGAAATTTCATAACCGCGCTTGAGCGCTTTATTATTTTTCGGAAATCGTTGATCGGATTGGCGGTTTTCGGGATGATTGGATTTTTGGGTGATCGGATGATTGACTCATTTTACTTTTGCTTTCTGTTTCACGTCTTGTGTTTTTTGCTGTTTGCTTTTGTTCCAGCGATGAAATGGGACTTAACGGTAGAGAAACTTCCTCTAGGCAAGCACGGCGACCAAATTTACACTGCGCAGTTCCAAATCCAACAGCAAACTAAGGTGGGCAAACCAACCTAAAACTTAGCAGAAAACCCGCACGGGTAAAGCTTGCCCCGACGTCTTTTGTCGGGGGCGGTCAAGTTGATTTGCTTGTTATATTACTTTTTTATATATTGAAAATATCACAATAATGATAAATTATTGATAATTATTTGGAGAATAAAATGCCAATTATAAAACCTATATCA
>JALWEC010000155.1 GCA_027036655.1 Melioribacteraceae bacterium | reverse complement strand
GTGTTTAATTCATCTTCGGTAACTTTTTCGCTTCGCATTTTTTTCATTTCATATAAGAATTGCGTAACGGCGCTGTCCGTAACGGCGTTGCGAGCTTCGCAAGTCGCGTCGAACATTCCCATATAGATATCGTCGTCCAAGGTTGAATGCGCTCCGTAAGTATAAGCGTGTTTTTCGCGCAAGTCCATATTTAAGCGCGAAACAAACGCTCCGCCGAGAATTGCGTTGGCTACTTTTGCCGCAAAACCGAGTTTATCGCCCGGTTTAAGTTTTACGGGATAAGTTATATGAATTACGGATTGAACGGCGGAGGGACGATCAACTATTGCAACTTTTCTGATGAGTGGAGGACGTTTCGACTTAAACTTAACCGCGGGAACGGTTCCCTTTTTCCAGTTCGCAAAATATTTATCCGCTAGATTTTTTGCTTCGTCCAAAGTTATATCTCCCACTATTGCGAGGTAGCTTACGTTCGGACGCATATAATTGTCGTAAAACTCAACGCATTTATCAAGCGTAATGTTCTTGACGGTTTTTTCCGTTTCGATTTCTCCGTAAGGGGAATCTTTACCGAAATCAAGAACGTTCTTAACGTTCTCGGCAATGGTCGAAGGCTCTTTTTCTCCGGCTTTGAGGGAGGAGATTGTTCTCTTTTTGATTTTATCCAATTCGCTTTTTTCAAATTTCGGGTTTGTTACAATATCGCCCATAATTTTTGCAAGCACATCAATGTTTTTCTTCAGAGCGTTTCCGTAAACGCCTTTGGCTGAAGTTGAAAGGGTCGCGCCGATAAAATCAATGCTTTCATCGATTTGATCTTTAGTCATAGTTTTAGTTGCCGTTCCGAGCAGACTTCCGGTAATGTTTGAAAGTCCGGCGTATTCTTTTTCCGGAACAGGAGGATAATCAAACATAATCGAAAAAGATACTTCAGGCAGTTTGTGATTTTCCACTACGAAAACTTTTAATCCGTTATCGAGCGTAAAAGTTTCGGCGTCCGCGATTTTTATTTCGGGAGCCGGACCCGGTTCGGGCATTTTACTTCTGTCAACCTGTGCAAAAAGAGTGGCGGAGGTCAGCAGAATTATTAGCGTTAAAAATTTTTTAATATTCATTTATTTCTCCTCTTAAAATTACTTTTTGGCTGACTTGGGTAAATAGTAAAGAATAACTCTTGAGTTCGGAGCAAAATATTTCTGCGCCGCTTTCAGCAAATCTTTTTTGGTAACTTTCATGTAGCGGTCGATTTCCGTGTTAATTAAATTTGCGTCTCCGAAATAAACATAGTAGTTTGCAAGCTGTTCGGCAATTCCCATATTTGTGGAAGCTTTTGAAACGAAGTTGGTTTCTATCTGGTTCCTCAGCTTCTGAAATTCTTTGTCGGAAATTTCTTCTGTCCTGACTTTTGCTATTACGCTGTCGATGTCGCTTTCCAACTGTTGAGGTTTAACTCCGGCGTTCGCGATTCCGAATACGATAAACAAACCCGGATCTTCAAGCGCAAAGGGAAAAGCTCCGGTATATAATGCGGCTTGTTTTTTATCAACAAGAGTTTTCTGCAGCCACGAACTTTTACCTTGAGAGAGCAAAGTTGTCAGCATATTTATTGCATAATAATCTTTCGTTCCCTGAGCGGGAATTCTGTATGTTTCAACAACGGCGGGCAGCTGAATATTATCATAAACAGTGTCTCTGATTTCGTGCGTAATCGGAGGCTCTACAACTGTCGGACGGTTCATCTTTCTTGTTCCTCTCGGTATGTCGGCAAAATATTTTGCTATCAGCTTCTTTGCTTCGTCAATATTAATGTCGCCTGAAATTGAAAGCGTGGCATTGTTAGGCACATAATATGTTTTGTAAAAATCCATAAATTCCTTAAGGGAAGCTTTATCGATATATTGGTCGGAACCGATTGGCGTCCATCGATAAGGATGAACTTTGTAGGAATGCTTAAAAACTTCTTCCAATAACGAACCGTACGGCTGATTGTCGATGCGCTGTTTCTTTTCTTCCTTTACTACTTTTCTCTGAGTTTCTACACCGATAGAATCAATTTTAAGATGAAGCATTCTCTCGGATTCAAGCCATAAGCCGAGCGCCAATTCGTTTGACGGAAGAACTTCGTAATAGAAAGTTCTGTCGAAAGTTGTGTTGGCGTTCAACGTTCCTCCGTTGCCCTGAACAATTTTAAAATATTGACCGCGGGCAATATTATCGGAGCCTTCAAACATCAAATGCTCAAAAAAGTGTGCGAACCCGGTTCTGTTCGGCTGCTCGTTTTTAGAGCCTACGTGATACATCACCGAGACTGCGACGATTGGGGTGGAGTGGTCTTGATGAAGAATAACGTGAAGTCCGTTCGGTAGGTTGTACTCCGTAAAATTAATTTTCTTTTCCTGCGCTTTAATCCCGACTTGAAGCAGAAATAAAGCGGCAATCACGAATAATTTTTTACTCATAGTTTAACTCGCTTTGTTTGTTAATTATTAAAATCCAAAATATAAATATATGACGAACAATATATTATTTTGTTCACTAACCCAATGAGAAACTGATTTTGAAGAATAATTTTCTTTAATGTGTAACAATACGTAACTCAGATTGATTAGCGAAGCGGTCAATCTGAGAAAACCCAAAAATCCGAAATTTACGCAAAAAAACATTTCATCTATTAGGCGCTTATCAGAAAAATTTGTGTTATTTTAGCAGAATATTTTTTCAAATACTCAAAAGTCCTTTGTTAGTAAGGTACTCAGAGATTATTTTTTGTTCAACTTTTTCTCAATTTGTTTCCGGCTTGTGCGGGTTGGGAATTTATGACGGCTCGCTAATTACTTCCTTCAATTTTTTATGAACTTGTACTATGTAATTTGTTAAAAGTATATGTAATTTAAAATATGAAATTAAATACTTTTGAAAAGGTCTATCTGTTTATTGTCAAGCTGCTGGCATTTCCGATATCTTTGATTATCCGCGGCTACCAGATTTTTATTTCTCCCGTTTTCCCTTCGTCGTGCCGCTATATTCCTACTTGTTCCGAGTACGCCATTCAGGCGCTCAGGAAATACGGATTGTTCAAGGGAGGCTGGCTGGCAATTAAACGGGTTTCACGGTGTCATCCTTGGGGAGGAAGCGGTTACGATCCCGTTCCGTAAAAATTCTTCTTATTTAAGAAATGTTTATTTATTAATTTTACAATCTAAAATTTACTTACTTGCCCCCGTAGCTCAGTGGATAGAGCGGCGGCCTCCGGAGCCGCGCGCGCAGGTTCGATTCCTGCCGGGGGTACTTTTCCATCTCATAGAAAGAGAAAATATTTGTTGAACTTCCGTATGCCGCTGAATTACAAATCAATCCAGTCCTTAACGTACTCTCTCATTCTTTCAAGCCACGATTCGTCGTCCAATTCCATTGTTATATACTGCGCATAACTGTTTAATGCAATCACGGCATTCCGGCTTGAATCCCGCATCTCAATTTCGGCAAGTTTACTTACAACATGACGGTTAACCTGTTCAATGTCGTTATAGATTTTTCTTAGCTTTACCAATTCCCAGTCAATTTGTTTATTCTCCTTAGCGCGAAAAAACTGTGCTAAAATATACATCGCCAAAACTTTGTACTCGGTTTCCGCAAGAGAGGCAAAAGGAAGATGAAAACGAACAAGAGATTTTAATTGTCCGATAATCGGGCAGCCGCTCGACGCCATAAAAAGTCCCATCATGCTCGAAATTCCGGTTTGAACGCTTGTATATTTGTAGCTTCCGCGTTCGGCGGTTTCTACGCTGATTTTAGCTTTTTCAAAGGAGGGAAAATCGGAAAAAAATTGAATTACTTTATTCACCCTAAGCGCCAGCGGACAATATGTTGTCCTTCCATCCTCAATCGGACAGATAGAACACTTGAACCAATCCATTTTTGTCCATTCGGGATTTTTACCGACAATAGGTGATTTTTCAAGGAGAGTATCTCCATCTATTATTATTTTAAACTGTTTTATTTCCCCGTTGTTGAAATAGAATGTATAAAGGAAAATAAAGTCCTCTTCTTGACTCATTTTAATCCTCATTTTTTACGAAAGTACTAAATAATAATTGAAAATTAAAGTGTTTTTTTTCTTTATTACAATCGGCATATTACTGAGTAGATTCAGAGCATGTTTCTTACTTAAAGACGAGATAAAAAAACAGCGCTATTTTAATATTGCTACTTCCGCATATGGGAGTTTATCGCTTATTTTCTTTGTTATTGTAAGTCCGGCTTCCTTTGCGAGATTCTCAATCCCGCCTGTTCTGATAAAATGTCTGAAGTTTTTGAAATGATCGGGACCAGCGGAAAATTCAACTAACTGAACGCTTATTCCCCAGAAACTTTTCGGCTGAGGAACTCTGTAATCCCCGACAATAATTTTATCCGCAAACTCTCTCATTTTTTTCAACGCCGCGATCCTCATTTCGGGAGGCATTTCATGAAGGACATAAGAGGTTAAGGCATAATCAAAATGTTTGCCTGTATATTCTTCCAATTTTAAAATTGAGCCGTGAATAAAACTTACATTCTCATACCCGAATTCTTTAAGGTGCATATTCGCATACTTAATGTTCAGAGAGGATAAAT
>JALWEC010000154.1 GCA_027036655.1 Melioribacteraceae bacterium | reverse complement strand
TAGCAAAAAAATAATAAAATAACAATAAACAACTACTTAAAACAATTACTAAAAAAATAAAAAAATGATTTACAAAGTAATGAAATAATAAAAGACAAAAACGATAAAATATATGCACCGAAAGCATTGGTTAGAAGATTAAAAATGAAAAAATAACGATGCTTTATTATTCATTGAGGAAATGGTATTTAAATTGAAGATTATTAATATAAATAAACAATTTATTAAATTAATAAATTGGCGCAATAAAGCACCCAATACTTCATATACTTAATTGGATAAAGTTCAATGAGAAACATAATTGAACCTGCATTCAAAACGAAACAACATGAAAAACCGCCGCGGCGGAAAAATAAGTTAGCGTCCTATAAAAAGAGAAAACCAAGGAAAAAGAGAGATGAAAGAAATCGGTTCTCCAATTTTACAAAACGAACAATTCCTGAAACGGGAAGACAATTACAAAAATCTCGTAAGAAAAATTAAAGCTCTCCACGACAAAATAAAACTTGGCGGCGGAGAAAAATCAATTGAAAGACAGCACGCCAAAGGCAAACTTACGGCTCGCGAGCGTATTGAAAAATTAATTGACGAAGGAAGTGAATTTTACGAAATCAATTCCTTTGCCGCTCATGGAATGTACAAAGAATACGGAGGCGCGCCAAGCGCGGGAACCGTAATGGGCGTCGGGGAAATCAACGGCGAAAAGTTTTTTATTGTTGCTAACGACGCGACGGTTAAAGCCGGGGCGTGGTTTCCAATGACCGCCAAGAAAAATTTACGCGCTCAGGAAATTGCAATGGAAAACCGGCTTCCGATTATTTACCTTGTTGACAGCGCGGGAGTTTTCCTTCCTCTGCAGGAAGATATTTTCCCGGACAAAGAACACTTCGGAAGGATTTTCCGAAACAACGCAAAAATGTCCGCTCTGGGAATTCCGCAGTTTGCCGCTATAATGGGACCTTGCGTAGCGGGCGGAGCTTACCTTCCGATTATGTCCGATGAAGCTTTAATAGTTGATGGAGAAGGTTCTGTTTTTCTCGCCGGCTCTCACCTCGTAAAAGCTGCGATTGGCGAAGTGATTGACAATGAAAGTCTCGGCGGAGCTAAAGTTCAGTCGAATGTTTCCGGCGTTACCGATTACATTGTAAAGGATGATAACGAAGGTCTGGCGCTTATCCGTAGTTTAACGGAAAAATACGGACCGAGAAAAAAAGCCGGATTTAACAGAATCGCCCCCAAGCCCCCGAAGTTCTCACCCGAAGAAATTTACGGAATTTTACCAGAAGATAATTTTAAACAGTACGATACTTATGAACTGCTGGCAAGAATTGTGGATGATTCCGTTATTGACGAATATAAAGCAGGCTACGGCAAAACAATTGTAACCGCTTACGCGCGCATTGACGGCTGGTCGGTCGGGATTGTGGCAAACCAGCGTTCGGTTGTTAAAAGCGAAAAAGGAGAAATGCAAATCGGCGGAGTAATATATTCCGACAGCGCCGATAAAGCCACTAGATTTATAATGAATTGTAATCAGAAAAATATTCCTCTTGTTTTCCTTCAGGATGTTACCGGATTTATGGTCGGAAGTAAAGCCGAGCACGGCGGAATAATTAAAGACGGCGCGAAAATGGTGAACGCCGTAGCCAACAGCGTAGTGCCGAAAATTACAATTATTGTGGGAAACAGTTTCGGCGCGGGAAATTACGCAATGTGCGGAAAAGCTTACGACCCCCGTTTTATTTTTGCATATCCGAATTCACGAATTTCGGTTATGGGAGGAACGCAGGCGAGTAATGTACTGCTCGACATCAAATTGAAACAGATGAAAAAGCAGGGTAAAGTTTTTGCCGAAGAAGAAAAGAAAAAACTCCTCGCGGAAATTCAGAAATCCTATGATGAAAAAGGCGAACCGGTTTACGCCGCTTCCCGTTTGTGGATTGACGAGATTATCGATCCCGCTAAAACCCGTGAATATATTTCGATGGCTCTTGAAGTAAGCAATAATAATCCCGAAATTGAAAAATTTAATGTAGGAGTTATTCAAACTTAAATCCCAATTATTCGCCTTCAAAACACTCGTTTTTTTGAAGGTGAATTTATATTACCGTAAAAGTTTTAACAACTAAAAAATGTAAAAAAATTGAGGAAAAATTTTCTCTCAATTAATTTTCAATTTATTATTTTTAGAACCGTTATTTGATTTAATTATGGCGCATTCGTCTAGCGGTCCAGGACACCGCCCTCTCAAGGCGGAGACCACGGGTTCGAATCCCGTATGCGCTACAAAACTCAGAAAACTTTATGCCTACTAAAAAAGAGAAAGAAAAAGCAAAAATTATTTTTGATATTCTATCAAAAGAGTATCCCAATCCCCGCCCCGCTCTGATTTACAATTCTCCGTTTGAACTCCTTATCGCGACTATTTTATCCGCGCAAACGACAGATGACAATGTGAACAAAGTTACAGTAAATCTTTTCAAAAAATATAAGACTCCGGAAGACTATGTAAACGCGCCGATTGAAGAACTGCAGCAAGATATTTTTTCAACCGGTTTTTATAAAAACAAAGCCAGAAACTTAAAAGGATGCTGTGCCGGACTGATTGAAAAGTTTAAAGGTGAAGTCCCGAAAAAGTTGGAAGAGCTTGTTAAGCTGCCCGGCGTAGGAAGAAAAACAGCTTCCGTTGTTCTCGGAAATGCATTTGGAATACCTGCAATAGCGGTTGATACACATGTAAAGCGTCTTTCAAATTTAATCGGGCTGAGCAAAAACAGTAATCCCGATAAGATTGAAGCCGACTTAAAAGCTCTGCTCCCTGAAGAATATTGGACGAATTCATCCCACTGGTTGCAGGCGCACGGCAGGAGAATCTGCATAGCCCGCCGCCCGAAATGCGACGAATGCATTATAGCCCAATACTGTGATTATTTTAAAGGAGAAAAGAAATGAAAGATTTAATGCATGACAGAGAAGCTTGCCACAACATTCTTACCGAATATACCAAAAGTGAAAGCCTGCTTAAACACGCTTACGCGGTTGAAGCTTGTGTAAAAGCTTACGCTGAAAAATTTAATCGGGACGTGGACTACTGGGCTAATGTCGGACTGCTTCACGATTTTGACTATGAACAATTCCCGACCGAAGAAGAGCATCCCTACAAGGGCGCTGAGATTCTGCGAGAAAAAGGATTTGAAGAAGATTTTATTACGGCTATTTTATCTCATGCGGATTACACGGGCATCCCCCGCGAAACGCTTCTGCAGAAAACTCTTTTTGCATGCGACGAGTTAGCCGGCTTCATAACAGCAGTAACCTTAGTGCGCCCGAGTAAATCGCTTGACGAGGTAAAAGTAAAATCCGTGAAGAAAAAACTGAAAGATAAAGGATTCGCACGCGCAGTTAATCGAGAAGATATATACAAAGGCACCGAAGAACTCGGAGTTCCGCTTGAAGAACACATTGAATTTTGCATTGAAGCGTTAAAAAGAGAAAAAGATAAACTCGGATTGTAATAAGTCCGGTTTAACTTTCTTGATTCCAAATGCCGAATCTATCCCAACACTTTATTAATCAAACCGTTCGTGATTTGGAGTGGGTGATTTTTTCACCTCCGTTAATCACGAAAATTGAAAATTCCGGAGTTGCTTTTTTAGAGAAAGTTTTTTCAATCGAAGAAAAAAATTTCTTTCATAAATTGTTAACCGCGCTTGAGAAAAACCCTTCCGAGTTGATTGATTTTATCCAAAGCAAAAATACGCGTCTGCTCGGCAAATATTTTGAAGCGTTACTTGAATACGCACTTTTAAAATCGCCCTACAAAAAATTAATCGCCTCGAATTTACAGATAAACTCTAACGGAAAAACAATCGGCGAGCTTGATTTTATTTACCGAGACTTAATCGAAGGAAAAATAATTCACCTTGAAGCCGCCGGAAAATTTTTCATTGCATTAAACAGAGAGAAACTTCTGGGACCAAACCCAAACGACTCGTTAGAGAAAAAAATCAATAAAATTAAAACAAATCAGATTTCCTTATCAAGCTCAAATGAAGGAAAAGAGGAGCTAAAATCTCTCGGGATCGATGAAAAAGTTTTTCCAAGAGCGCTCATCAAAGGTTATCTTTTCTATCCAAATGAAAATAATTCACTCCCGAATTACATTAACCCGAATCATATGCGGGGTAATGTATTAAGAGAAAACGATTTTAAGAGGTTGAAAGTAAATAGCTGTAAATGGAAAATCTTAGACCGGAAGGAATGGGTTTCGCCCTTTGCCACAAAGGATGAAAAGATTTTATGCGATTTGGAAACGCTGCGGGAAAAGGTTGGAAATTATTTCGCCAAAGAAAATTATCCCTTGCTTATTTCAAAACTTGAAAGCAAAGGAGAAATCTATTTGGAGTCTGAGAGATATTTTATTATTTCCAATAATTGGCCTAAAGATTTTAATAACGGTCGAGCTTAAATTTTTCCCCGAGATAAAGTTTTCTTACTTCAGCGTCGTCGGCTAATTCAGATGCGGAACCTTCCTTAAAGATTTCCCCTTCAATAAGAATGTAACCTTTATCAACAATGCTCAACGTTTCGTGAACGTTGTGGTCCGTAATTAATATTCCGATTCCT
>JALWEC010000153.1 GCA_027036655.1 Melioribacteraceae bacterium | reverse complement strand
TATTCTCCGATGAAAAAATCGGCGGGAACCCAAAAACCGCCGCCGACGTTTTGGTCGAACTCCTTAAGAAGAAACTCAAAATGACTGCCGGTGAAAAAGACATGGTTGTTCTGATGCATCAGATTGACGCGGCATTTGACAACGGCAAAACGAAACGCTATTCTTCGCTAATGGTGCATTACGGAGAGCCGGAAGGCTTTACTGCAATATCCAAAACCGTTGGATTACCCGCGGCTTTAGCTGCAACCATGCTTATGAAAGACGAGATTCAATTGCGCGGCTGCCACATCCCGACGCACCCGGCAATTTACTCCAAGGTACTTCCCAAACTGGAAGAACACGGAATTAAGTTTACCGAAAAAGTAGAGGAAAAGTAAGAACTTTTTCTCCGCATTTGAAATTTAAGGGATAATTCGCACGCTGCGGGTTATCCCTTTTTTATTCGGGGCTTGTGGAAAATAAATCCAAATAAATATTAGCGAGGTTAGTTTGAGCTAATGTTTTACGTCTCGTGTTTCACGTCTTGCGTTTTGTGTCTCGTCGGCGGCTTTTCTCCGCTTTATCTCAGAGAAAAATTTCCCTTTTATAATGAGTTAGAATATATTTATTTTTAATTTCTAATTAATTCGGAGAAATAATGAAAATCACTTTTGTCGGAGCCGCGCGAACAGTTACAGGCTCATCACACCTAATCGAAATCAACAACACAAAAATATTATTAGACCACGGGATGTACCAGGGAAGACGGAAAGAAGCTTTTGAACTTAACCGTCAATATTCTATTTTTCATCCGGAAGAAATTGATCACGTTATTCTTTCACACGCTCATATAGATCATGTAGGGAACATACCGACGCTTGTAAAAAAAGGTTTTAACGGCAATGTTTTCAGTACTTTCGCTTCGCGCGATTTAGCGCGGATACTCCTTGAAGACAGCGCACGCATTCAGGAACATGACGTTTACTTTGTAAACAAACGAAGAATTGAACAAGGAAAGAAACCGTTTGAACCCCTTTACACAGTTGACGATGCGATGAAATCTCTCGACCATTTTGTCGGTTTGGGGTATCACAACAGATTCAAAATTAATAAAGATATCGCCTTTACATATTACGACGCGGGACATATTCTCGGCTCCGCAATGACGCTCCTTGAAATAAACGAGCATGATAAAAAATTAACAATCGGTTTTACCGGCGACATCGGAAGAGCGCACCGTCCTATTCTGCGCGATCCGGAACAACTCCCCGACGTTGATATATTAATCAGCGAAAGCACTTACGGCAACAGACTTCACGACAAGGACGAAGACGTTATTCAAAAATTTATCAGCATTATTAATCGTGCTATTGTTAAAAAATCCAAAATAATTATTCCCGCTTTCAGCGTCGGGAGAACTCAGGAAATTGTTTACTACCTCCGTAAAATATTTGACGATAAACTCGTAGCCGAAATTCCGGTTTATGTCGATAGTCCGCTTGCCGTAAACGCAACGGATATCTACAAGCAGCATCCCGAATGTTTCGACAAGGAAACCCGCTCAATAATCAGCGACAGAGAAGACCCCTTTGGTTTTGACAAATTAACATATATCCGCGACGTGCAGGCTTCAAAAGCTCTGAACAAACAAAGCGGGCCGATGATAATCATCTCGGCATCAGGAATGTGCGAAGGGGGACGCGTGCTTCACCACCTTGCTAACAACATTGAAAAACCGAATACAATTATTATGATTGTCGGCTACTCCGCCGAATATACATTGGGAAGACGAATAACCGATAAAGAAAAAGTTGTTAAAATATTCGGCGATGAATATAAGCTGAATGCGCAAGTCGAAGTGTTTCATTCTTTTAGCGCCCATGCCGACAGAGACGAAATGCTCGGTTATTTTGATAAATTCAATCGGGAAAAAATCAAAAAGTTCTTCCTCGTTCATGGGGACTACGACGTCCAACTCGACTTTAAGAAAAGTTTGGAAGGCATTGGTTTTAATAATATTGAAATTCCGAAACGAGGACATTCATTTAACTTTTGAAGAAAAGTTTAAAAAATAGCGTGAAAATTTTCATTCTGTTTTTTTTCGCTCTGAGCGTTATTCTTCACGCTCAGAGCAATTCCGATTCTACAAATTTCTTTTTCCCCGCGTACAAAATCAACGGAATTAAAATCGCTTCCGACAAACACTTAAACACTCTAAACTTCCGCAATGACCTTTATTATCAGGGGAACTATGGCAAAGTAAACTTTGCCGTTGACGGAAAATATTCCTCGGCTTACTTTTTTGCCACGCAGCAAAGTTACCGAACTTCGCACGTTATTAAAACATTCGCGGACTATTCTTTTTCAAATTGGCTTGCCGCCGGACTGTTAGTCAAACGGAGTTCCTACAATGATAATCAGCGTCTGGCGATATCTTCGGCGGAAGTAAATCAGGCGATGCTGTATTCTAAAATCGAAATACCCGAAGTGATAAAACTGACACCGCTGGCAGGCATTTCCCAAAACAGTCAGGCAGGCACGAAAGATACCGGACCGATTTACGGAATTGAAGGAAACGTCAATCGTATCAGTCTGGAAAACCTGGACTTATCCGGTCGCTTTCATTATTCCAACGAAGATATTTCTCCTCGTAAAAATACTCTTCGAAGTATGCTGTTCCGGATAAGAACGTCCGGCTCCCGCGTTTTCCGAAATACGCTCTCGGCAAGTTTTGATCAATCCGGAAAAGATTTCTATCTCCCTCTCGATTCAACTTTGTCCTCTGTTTTCGGAGTAAAAAATAATATAGAATCGCGCACGGAAAACAATTATCTGTTAAGTAACGAGTTGCAGATTTACTTCTCTCCCAAATCGCGTATTGATATTGGCGGCTATATAAAACAAAAATATGTGAAACGACAAAAACGTTATGTAATTCCCGATTTGGCTACTACTTCAACCTTTGACCCCACCGTCAGCAGACTTTTGATGAACATTACAACATCGTTTGTACATCGAACAAGCGATTACAGTTTACTCGTTAAAGGAGGATTTAACAGAAGAGAAGAAACTTTTTCCGTCGGTAACATTCCAGGCGCAAACCCTATTTTTTACGATTTGCGACAATCGCAGGAAAGCAACAAAGATAATGTATCCGCATTGGAATATTTTACGGGAAGTTTCCGCTGCTATCTCGGGACAAAAAATGTTTTATCGCTATCGCTTTACCAACGCAAGCTGAGATACGACACGCCGAGCGAAGAAAACTTTGACGACAGAGATGAACTTCTGACTATGCTCAGATTCGGATTCCAACGCAAAGTTAACCCGTTTTTCATCTTCAGATTAGGTCTGGAAGCAAGTAGAAATCATCTGGTTTACGTGTTTGCAGAACGAAGCTCCAATAATAATATCAAGCGAATCTTAAGATTAATCGGCGGCGGAACGTACCGAGGAAAGCGATTAACCTCAAGCAACAGCGCGGAAGTTTCCGCGAACTATACTGTTTATGATTTTGAAGATCTTACACAAAATTATCAAAGTTTTGCTTTCCGTCAATTTTCGGCAAAAGATTCCACCTCATTATTTTTTACCAAATTCCTTTCCGCAAATTTTTTCGGATATATTAAAATATCCGAGCAGGGAGAATTCAGTTGGAAAAACTTCAGCGAAAAACCGTTCCAGTACCGGACGGAAATTTACGCCGAACCGCTTATGCAGTTTAATATCCGGCTAATTAATGTCGGCTTAGGCTTAAGATATTATTCGCTTCAAACTTATGATTACAGCGTTCTGCAGCTTTTCCCCGTTTCCGATTATACAAGCATCGGACCTAGTATGATTGCGGCAACGCCGATCTCAAATAGCTTTTCGCTTAATTTTCACGGCTGGTATGAATTTGTAAAATCGGGAACTACGCCCGATAAAACCAGAATAAATTTCACATTCTCTTTTTATTGGACGCCTTAGCTTGATTGGAAAAATATTTTAAACTATTTTATTAAGAAATAAAATAAAATTAATGACAAAACTGATCGCAGAAAATACCTACGGAAGCGATATTTCACTTCTTCCTAAAATTCAGGAATTCGTAATATCAAAAGTTTCCGGATTTATTAAAGACGCCGAACGGAAAGACAGACTGGCTCTTGCAGTTGCCGAAGCCGTTTCCAACGGAATAGAACACGGCAATAAATCCGATCCGAATCTCCCCATAAAAATAAAAATTGAGATTGAGGATAATTCTCTTTTTATCAAAATTTATGATAAGGGAAAAGGCTTCAATCCCGAAGAAATTCCCGACCCAACCACGGAGCAGAATATCCTCAAAGAAAACGGACGAGGAATATTCATCATCAAAAATCTTGTCGATAAAATTTCCTTTAATTTTACAAATAACGGAACCGAAACTATCCTCGAAATGTTTATCAAGTAAATAATTTGGATTTTTTATTCCGAATTTTCAACTTTAATATGACAACTTAATCTTTTTTTATATTTTTGTAATGTCATTTAAGATAAAATAGGAGATTAAAATGGCCAGAAAAAAAATAGCACTGATTGGCGGCGGACAAATAGGCGGAGTTATGGCTCAGCTTATCGCAACAAGACAATTAGCCGATGTCGTTTTATTTGATATTGTTGAAGGATTACCGCAGGGCAAAACCCTTGACATTCACGAAGC
>JALWEC010000152.1 GCA_027036655.1 Melioribacteraceae bacterium | reverse complement strand
GATTACTATCTTTGCTCATTGGGCGAAGCGCTCAGGAACACAATCCCGGGCGGAACGGAAATCGAGACAAAGCGCAAAATAATCTCCACTCCCGATTACTGCCGCGAACTTCTTGAAAAGGAGAAAAAAAAGAATAGCATAAAGGCAAAACTTCTTTCCACTCTTTCCGAAAAGGAGAATCATACGATAAAATCACTTCAGAAAGCGCTGCATAAAAAAAATATTTACGGAGCTTTAAGAACTCTGGAAAAAGAGGGCGCGGTTTCAATCCTTGACGTTGTTGAAAAACCTAAAGTAGGGATAAAAAAACAGAAGTTCGTTCGCTTAAAAGTTCAAGCCGAAGATGTGAACAATATAATTCCGCTTCTCGAAAAACGCTCGCCCAAGCAGGCAATGCTGCTGATTTTTTTATCAAACATTAAAAAGGAAATTGCCCTAACCGAGTTGTTGCAAAGTACAAAATCATCTCAATCCTCGGTTGAAGGTTTAGCGGAAAAAGGTTATCTGGAAATTTTTGACAAAGAAGTTGAAAGAATATATTCCGATTCCTACTCCGAGCAAAAGCGGGAACTTGTTCCGAACCTCGAGCAGAAAGCCGCAATCGACAGAATAATTAAAACAATACATTCCGATGAGTTTCATCCGTTTCTCCTATACGGAGTAACGGGAAGCGGGAAAACGCAAGTTTACATCGAGCTGGTAAAAAAAGTTTTAAGCCACGGAAAATCGGCTTTAATTCTCGTTCCCGAAATTTCCCTTACGCCGCAGATAACTTCCCGGTTTTACAACGCGTTCGGTAATCATGTGGCGGTTTTTCACAGCCGGATGTCGCACGGCGAACGCTACGACGTTTGGCGCGGAGTTTTAAGCGGAAAATATAAAGTGGTTGTCGGACCGCGCTCGGCTCTTTTTATGCCGCTAAAAAATCTCGGTTTAATAGTTGTGGACGAAGAACATGATTCGAGTTACAAACAGCACGACAACATTCCCCGTTATCACGCAAGGGATGCGGCAATTGTCAGGGCGCAAATCGAAAACATTCCGGTTGTCCTCGGGTCGGCTACTCCTTCGCTTGAAACAATGTACAATGTTGAACTCGGAAAATATACTTTGCTGAAGCTGGAAAATCGCGCCGACGACGCTCGTCTTCCTAAAATAAAATTGGTAAATCTTAATATTGAAAGGAAGTCAAACAGACTTGAAGGCTCGCTATCGAAAACTTTGTTGGATGAAATTGAAAAGCGGATTAAGAAGAAGGAAGGCGTAATTATTCTCCAAAATCGCCGCGGGTTTGCGACCAATATTTACTGTGAAGATTGCGGACACATAGAGGAGTGCCCGAACTGCAGTGTTTCTCTCGTTTACCATATCGCGTCGAATGATTTACGTTGTCACTACTGCGGATTTAAGAAGGAGGTTCCGAAAGCCTGTCCCGTTTGCGGCTCGGTTGCGTTAAACTTTTTCGGAACGGGAATCCAGAAGGTGGAAGATGAACTGGCTTACTACTT
>JALWEC010000151.1 GCA_027036655.1 Melioribacteraceae bacterium | reverse complement strand
GAAAATTGAGGCGGAAAATAATTCTCTTCCCGCTATCGTTTACCCCGAGCCGGAAATGAAACCGGGGAAATACGGATTGAGTAAACTTCCATCTTCTCAGATAGTTTCGGGACTTATGATGACTTCAGCGCTTTTAAGGAAGCCTTTCGAGCTGCTTTTTTCTGAAAATCTTCCTTCGTTTCCATATATAAAATTAACGCAGAAAATGATGAGCAACTTCGGGCTTAATGTTAAACTGAACGATGATTCGGTTATTGTAATTCCCGAACCGTTGAATTACCAGTGGCGTTATTCGTGCGAAAAGGATATGTCCGCCGCTTCCTATTGGGTCGCTTATGCGATGATTAACCACTCGCGGGTTCGACTGCCTGAAACAATTTTGCCTACGTTGCAGGGGGACGAAGAAATTTTTACAATCGCCGAAAAACTCGGAAGCGGCGTAGTGTTAGAAAAAGATGAAGTTATAATTGAAGGAAAAATAAATTCCGGATTGGATTGGGATTGCGAAGCTATTCCCGATATTGTTCCCACGCTCGCAGTTATCGCTCTTTTTGCCCCGGCGCCTTTTACGCTGCGGAATGTTCATAATCTGAAGTTCAAAGAGAGCGACAGAATAGAAGCAATCACGGAAAATATTAAGCGTCTCGGAGGCGAGGCAACTTACGCAGATGGAACGCTCACGGTTTTTCCTCTCAAGCATTCGTCGCCGGCGATTATTAATTCGTTTGACGATCACAGAATCGCAATGAGTTTTGCCGTCGCCGGAACAAGGTTGGGAAACGTTACGATAGATAATCCCGAGTGCGTTTCAAAATCTTATCCGGAATTTTGGACTCACTTAACAAAGTGGGAAAAAGTCTTTCAAAATTAATAATTTTGAATTATGAATTTCGAGTAAACCTATAAATGTCATATTGAGTTCGCCGGAGCAAAAATAAAAGTCATTCGAAATATCTCTAAATTCGGTCAAACTTCCGGTTACAAAATTCTTTCGGCTTGTCCGGTTCTGATTATCCCAAAAATGTTATTGGAAATTTTTTGCTCAAAAGCTTGAATACAAAATGTATTTTGTAGAGTAGATTGCTTGCAATCTGCCAATAACAAGCATAACGCTAAATTATTCCTCTCGCAGTTGTCAATCCCGCTTTTTTGGTTGTTTAGGGAATTTGTCCGTTGTGTTAAGTTAGAAAAAATATATCCGAATCAGTCCGATTCATCACAAAACTATCCTTTTTGTCCCAATTTTAATAACCGGTTGTTATGTTTGGTCATTGTTGCTCGACAATATTATTGCAAATAATTATGAATTAATTAATTGCGTTTGGTTTGGAAATATATTCTACTCGTTGATTAGTTTAATAAGTTCGATTTTGTGCTAAAATCAAAGGTTAAATTGCCGAGTTGTACATAATTCCGAATTCCAAACAACAACCGTTTGATTTGCAGGGAAACACATCTTATAGTGTAATAGAAAAATTTATAAAACTATTATCGCTTTTTGAGAATTTTTTAAGTAAACGAAATGTTCATACAAGGTTTAGTCAATTATTTTAATATTACAGAGGAGTTAAAAATGGGAAAAATAAGAACGATTTTTTTTATAATATTCCCAATTGTATTAGCGTTAAATATTGAACTATCTGCCGAAGGAACAACTCCGCCCTCTGCGCCGAAAGGCGCGTTAAGCGAAGGATTTGAAAGCGCTACATTTCCTCCGAATGGTTGGACAACAATTAATAACGACGGAGGATTTAAAGAGTGGAGCAGATCTACATCCGAGCCTCATACGGGTAATGCCAATGCTTCCGTTTCCGATGAAAGACCTAATGACGACTGGTTAATTACGCCGAGACTTACCGTTGCAGCCGGAGATCATTTTTCTTTATGGGCAAAATCGTCTTCAAGTAGTTATCCGGAAGATTTTAATGTAAAAGTATCAAAATCCGGAAATTCGGTTGCAGATTTTACAATAACTCTTCAAGCTGTTAGGGGAGTACCTTCGTCATATACGCAATACACATACGACCTTGTCGGCGGGGGGTACGGTATTAATGCCGGAGATAATATTTATATTGCGATTCAATGCGTTTCCAATGATAAGTACACTCTTAATATTGACGATGTTGCCGGTCCGGCTCTCCACTCCACTTCAACTCAGCCCGGAAGTCCGTCAAATCCAAGCCCGGCAGATTCCTCCACAAGCGTTGCTTTATCCGGCAACCTTACTTGGAATTTCGGAGCTAACACCGACACTTACGATTTATGGTTCGGACATTCGGGTAATATGAGCAAGGTGGTCGCGGACGGTAGCGCCGGAGCATCGGGAAGTTATTCATATTCCAATTTAACAGAAGGTTCCGATTACCAATGGCAGGTAATAGCTAAAAATTCAGGTACCGGAGAGAACACCGCCGGCGCTATCTGGAGTTTCAGAACAACTTTACCTTCAGGGCAATTCCAAATCGGAAGAGGAACTAATGCGGGACAACATCTTCCCATAGATCCTTTCTTTGGATATACTTATTCCCAATCTCTCTATTTCAGTTCCGATTTCGGTTCGGTAGGTTCTGATAAAAGAATCAGTAAAATTTATTATAATTATCATAAATCATCTACAGATAATCATCACGCCGACGACTGGGTCGTTTATATCGGAACAACGACCGCCACTTCCGTTAGTGATTGGACGGCAGTAGGCTCTTTAACTAAAGTGTTCGACGGGAATTCGGGCTACGGAGACATTGCCCCCGGAGACGGCTGGATGGAAATAACGCTTGATATGCCGTTTAATTACAACCCGAGTACGGACGGAAATTTGATTGTAGCCGTTGATGAAAACAGCGGCGGTTATACATCAAGCGGTGATAAGTTTTACTACGACCAAAACAGAGCAAAAGCGGATGTTAGTATTTATTACTACAACGATTCAACAAATCCTGATCCGGCTTCGCCGCCTACAGGCGGTGATTATTTTGGTATTTCATCATATTATCCGAATATAAGATTTCAGTTTGAGGATATTCCGACAAATCCGATCTTCAGAGTCGCTCCTTCAAGCAAAGATTACGGCGTCGTTAATCTCGGAGAATCCTCCTCCGCTCAAACATTTACAATTTCAAATAGAGGCGGGGGAACGCTTACAATAACTTCTGCACCTTCCTTAATTGGAGCAAATCCCGGCGATTATAGTTTAACCGACGGAGCGACATATCCCAAAAATCTTGCCGCCGGACAAAGCTATACAATTGATGTTACTTTTACGCCGACGGTTGCCGGCGCAAGAAACGCAACGCTAAGAATTGTTGATAATCAAAAATCCAATCATGATGTTGCGCTTAGCGGAACGGGAAAAGGACCTGTATTTGATGTAAATCCTTCAAGCAAAGATTACGGCTCTGTCAATCTCGGAGAATCTTCTGCCGAACAAACTTTTACGGTTACAAACACCGGGGGCGAAACATTAACTATTTCTTCAGCGCCGACAATTACGGGAACAAACACGGGCGATTATTCAATTACAACCGATGCAAATTCTTATCCCGTAAACCTTACTAACGGTCAAACAGCCGGATGGGGCGTAACTTTCTCTCCCCAAGCGGAAGGAGCGCGTAGCGCTAACCTAACTTTTACAGATAATACTAAAGCGACTCATAATGTTGCGCTTAGCGGTTCCGGTCATAATGCAACGCTGACTCCGCCGTTTACGGAAAATTTTACAAATTATTTGCCTACGGATTGGACGGAAGGAACCGGAACTCTTGCAGCGCCTTCAACTATTTCGGGAACGTCTTCGGCTTGGACACAAGACGATTACAGAAATGATACGGGCGACTCGAACGGTAAGTCGGCAAAAATTAATATTTATGGAACTTCGAAAAAAGATTGGCTTTTTACGCCTTCAATAGATCTGAGCGGCAAAACAAATTATCAATTAGAGTTCGATTTGGCTTTGACCGACAATGGAAATTCCGGTAATCCGGATCCGGCGGCAGGAGATGACGATAAATTTGCCGTAATAATTTCAACCGATAACGGCTCAACTTGGAGTTCCGCAAACGCATTGCAAATATGGAATAACGCTACAAATCCTTCTTTTGCCGATATTCCAAGCGGAGGTCAGCATATTACTTTGGATCTTACTTCATACTCAGGCACCGTAAAAATCGGGTTTTACGGCGAATCAACGGTTTCTAACGGAGATATGGATTTATTTGTTGACAATGTACAAGTCCGCGAAATTCCTACAAGTCCGATATTCTCAGTAAGTCCAAGCAGTAAAGATTACGGTACTGTAAACCTAACCGAATCTTCAGCGCAGACTTTCACAATTAAGAATACCGGAATAGGAACTATACAAATTACCGGTTCATCTTTAACCGGGACCAACGCTTCGGAATTTTCTCTGACGGACGGAAATTCATATCCGGTTAATTTAGCCGCTAACGAATCCATTGCCGTTAGTGTTACATTTTCGCCGACTTCCCGAGGACAAAAAACCGCCTCGCTCCAAATAACCGACGGCGCTAAGGCAACCCATTCGGTCGCTCTTTCCGGAAGAGGAAAGAATGTAAATCACGGAGGAGACGGCTCGCTTTACGGCGGTTACTACTATGCGAATTCAACTTCCAACGGCGGAACCAATCGTCCCGCATATAGTTGGATTGATCCGACTGCCA
>JALWEC010000150.1 GCA_027036655.1 Melioribacteraceae bacterium | reverse complement strand
GGCGCAAGAATTCACATTACGGAAATCGACCCGATATGCGCGCTTCAAGCCGCAATGGAAGGATACGCGGTTAAGACGTTGGAAGAATATCTTCCTATCGGCGACATTTATGTTACAACTACGGGAAACCGCGACATTATCCGCATTGAGCACATGGAAAAAATGAAAGACGGCGCAATTGTTTGTAACATCGGTCATTTCGATAATGAAATTCAAGTTGAAAAATTAAAGAATTATCCCGGTATTAAACACACGAACATCAAGCCACAGGTTGATCAATACACTTTCCCCGACGGACACTCGATTATTCTTCTTTCCGACGGAAGATTGGTGAATCTCGGAAACGCCACGGGACATCCTTCGTTTGTAATGAGTAATTCATTTACAAATCAGACCTTGGCTCAAATTGAACTTTGGCAGAAAGATTACGCCGTTGATGTTTACCGTTTGCCGAAACATCTTGACGAAGAAGTTGCAAGACTTCATCTCGAAAAGTTAGGCGTTAATTTAACCAAATTAACAAAAGAACAGGCTGATTATATCGGCGTTCCCATAGAAGGACCTTATAAACCGGAACATTACAGATATTAATCTTTAAGGTTTTTCAAAATTAAAAGGCGGATTAAAATCCGCCTTTTTTTGTTTATCTTTACAATCCAATTTTAAAGAGACAATTATATGATAAAGAAAAAACCGGAATTACTCGCTCCCGCCGGAGACTGGCGAATGCTTACAACTGCGGTAAAAGCAGGCGCCGATGCCGTTTATTTCGGAATAGATAAATTAAACATGCGGGCTATGGCAAAAAATTTCACTTTGGATGAACTCCCGGAAATTGTGAAATTCTGCCACGAACACGACGTTGACGCACACCTAACCTTGAACACAATTGTTTTTGATGAAGAATTGAAAGAGTTGGATATAATTTTACCGGAGGCAAAAAAAGCCGGAATCGATATGGTTATTTGCTGGGATATGTCGGTAATTGAAAAAGCAATTGAATATGATTTGCCTTTCTGCGTCAGCACTCAGGCTTCCGTTTCCAATTCGGGCGCCGTTAAAATGTACCGGAGGCTCGGAGCAAAACGGGTTGTGCTTGCCCGCGAAGTTACTCTTGAAAAAATCAAAGAGATAAAAGCTTCTACCGATATGGAAATCGAAGCGTTTGTTCACGGCGCAATGTGCGTTGCCGTCAGCGGAAGGTGTTTTTTAAGTCACGAGGTTTTTGACAAAAGCGCAAACCGCGGAGAATGCTTGCAGCCGTGCAGATACGAATATGAAATCACCGCAAAGCAGGGCGGAAAAACCTTCATACTCGGAGAAGATTATGTGATGTCGCCTGAAGATTTATGCACGATTGAATTTATCGATCAGCTGATTGAAGCGGGAATAGATTCATTTAAAATAGAAGGAAGAAAACGGGCGCCGGAATATATTGCCAAAGTTGTTTCGACATACCGGAAAGCTATCGACCTTTATTTTGAAGGTAAATTAACTGAAGAGGTAAAA
>JALWEC010000149.1 GCA_027036655.1 Melioribacteraceae bacterium | reverse complement strand
AATAAAAGACTACTCCGATTACTTTGCCAAAGCCAAAGAAAAAGGGATTTACGTTGCGGTTATTGCAGACATCTTAAGTCTTGCTTTGATTACTCCGCCGGGAGAAATAGGAGCGGACGTCGTTCTCGGAAATTCACAGCGTTTGGGCGAGCCGCTTGGATACGGGGGTCCGCACGCCGCATATTTTGCGACAAAAGAAGAGTTTAAGCGTCAGCTTCCCGGTAGAATAATCGGCGTTTCGGTTGACAGAACCGGAAAAAAAGCTCTCCGAATGGCGCTTCAAACACGAGAACAGCACATCAAGCGGGAAAAAGCTACAAGTAATATCTGCACCGCTCAGGTTCTCCTTGCAATTATTGCCGGCTTCTACGGTGTTTATCATGGGCCGGAAGGATTAGAAAACATTGCCAAAAGAATTAATAAACTTACTATTGCGCTCAATAAAGGATTAACACAACTCGGATTTGAGCAGGTAAACGGTTCATTCTTCGACACGCTCAAAATTAAAATAAATAAGTCTCAAGCCGAAATGCTGAAATCGCTTTCACTTAAATACAAAATGAACTTCAGATGGGATATGGAAAATTTTGTCGGAATTTCAATCTCCGAAATTACGACTCCGGAAGATATTGAAAAAATCTTAAGTATTTTTGCTACTGTTTCAGAGAAAAATATTCCAAGGTTAGATTTCAATTCGATTTTCAACTCCGATGAATTATCGTGGGATAAAAAACTCGCGCGCAAAAGCAAGTTTATGACTCACCCGGTTTTCAACACTTACCGCAGCGAAACCGAGATGATGCGCTATATCAAAAAATTAGAGCGGAAAGACTTATCGCTCACACATTCAATGATTTCGCTCGGCTCATGCACAATGAAGCTTAACGCCGCAACGGAGATGTTTCCGTTAAGCTGGCCCGAGTTTACCGATATTCATCCGTTTGTTCCCGACGACCAAGCCGAAGGCTATCTTGAAATGATAGAAGACTTGAAAAAAGACTTATGCGAAATCACCGGTTTTGCGGATGTTTCATTCCAGCCGAACTCCGGCGCTCAGGGAGAATTTACCGGATTAAGCGTAATAATGGCTTACCACAAAGCGAACGGAAATCCGGAACGCAATGTTGTTTTGATTCCCGCTTCGGCTCACGGTACAAATCCCGCCAGTTCGGTTCTTGCCGGCGGAAAAGTTGTCGTCGTTAAAACCGACGAGAACGGCAACGTTGACATGACCGACTTAAAAGAAAAAATTGAACTGAATAAAGATAACCTTGCGGCGCTGATGATTACCTATCCATCAACTCACGGGATATTCGAGCAGAAGATAACCGAGATGATTAATCTTATTCATGAGAACGGCGGACTCGTTTACATGGACGGCGCAAATATGAACGCACAAGTCGGATTAACAAGTCCCGCGAAAATCGGAGCTGATGTTTGCCATCTTAATCTACACAAAACATTTGCCATTCCGCACGGCGGCGGCGGTCCCGGAGCGGGTCCCATTGCCGTAAACGAAAAACTGCAGCCGTTCCTTCCCAATCATTATTTTAGAAAATCTGCGTCAGACAAAGCGATTCATGCGACCGTTTCCGCTCCTTTCGGCAGCGCATTGATTCTGACGATTTCTTACGCTTACATCAAAATGATGGGAGAAGAAGGATTGCGTAAAGCGACCGAAGCCGCGATTCTGAACGCAAACTATCTTAGAGTTAAACTCTCCGATTATTACAGAGTTGTTTACACGGGCGAAACCGGTTTTGTCGGGCACGAACTTATATTTGATATGCATCAGTTCAAGCAAGATACCGAAATCGATGAAACCGACATCTCCAAACGCCTTATGGATTACGGCTTTCACGCGCCCACCGTTTCTTTCCCCGTTCACAGCACGCTTATGGTGGAACCGACCGAGAGCGAATCGAAAGCGGAGTTGGACCGCTTTATCGAAACAATGATCGGTATTCGCAAAGAAATAGATAACGTTAAAAACGGCGTCTGGTCAAAGCTCGATAATCCGCTAAAATTCTCGCCTCACACTGCCGAAGATGTTACGGTTGATATTTGGACGCATCCCTATTCAAGGGAAATCGCAGTATTTCCGAAACCTTGGATTAAAGAGAATAAGTTTTGGCCGGCGGTAAACAGAATAGACAACGCTTACGGAGACAGACATCTTTTCTGCTCTTGTCCTCCTATGGGAAATTATGATGAGGAAAAATGAAAAACGACATAACTTGCGAGATTTTAAAGAAATATAAAACTATTGCCGTGGTCGGTTACAAGCCCGGAAGAATCAGCGGCGACATTGCTCATATTCTTACCGATAACGGCTATATTGTAGTCGGGGTCAATCCGGTTTTAAAAGGAGAAACCCCGCTTCCGGTTTATTCAAGTTTAACGGAAATTCCGTTTCACATTGACATTGTGGATGTTTTCCGAAGGTCGGAAGATATCCCCCCGATTATGCCCGATGTACTGAAAATTGAGCCCGAAGTTCTATGGATACAGCTCGGGATAAGAAACGACGAAGCAGTTAAACCTGCGGAAGAAGCCGGAATTACGGTTATTCAGGATACCTGCATTAAAGTTGAATTCTACAGCTGTTTTTGAGTAAGGAATGAATTTAATGCAGTTATTAAGGAAAATTCTTGTTAGCCTCTTATTTCTTTCAACTATTTATTTTGCGCAGGAATATCATTCTCCTTCGGACACCTCTTCCTTTGTTGTCTCCGATATAAAAATAATCGGTAATAAAGAGACGAAAGCTTACGTAATATTAAACGAGCTTACGTTCAAAGTCGGAGATAAAATAAATTGGAAGATTCTAAGCTACAACAGAGACAGAATTTACGGACTTAAAATTTTTAATTTTGTCGATATTGTTACAGATAACAGAAAAGATAAAAAGCGGATAATAATTGTTGTTAAAGAAACTTGGACAATCTTCCCGATTCCTTACTTTTATTTCAGAAGAAATTCCATTAAATATTCGGCGTACGGAATTAATTTTCTTTACAAAAATTTTCGCGGAAGAAATGAAACGCTTTCGGCAAATTTAGGTTTCGGATTTGATCCCAATTTTTTCATTCGTTACAATAATCCAAACTTCTTTTACAGAAATTTAATCTTCGGTTTCACAATCGGCTACACAAATTTTTTTAATAAAAGCGTTAATTTTCTTACCATATCAAAAGAAGATTTTAATTACAAATCTTTTTATACCGGATTTAATTTGGGCAAAAGAGTAAACATTTTTCACCAATTTGAATTTGGGTTTCTCTACAGGTACATCACTCTTAAAAAGCCTTATGCTTATCTATATTTATCATCCGGGAAAAACTTTGAGTATGAACCTTCCCTTTCCTTTTCATATAAATACGACACGCGCGACCTTGTGCTGCGCTCGCGTAAAGGAACATACTTGCAGCTTTCTTTAACCCATTACGGTTTTATTTTAAGCGACATCCATTTTCTTGATTTTTCATTTGACTACAGAAAATATTTTCCTGTTAACAAAATTCTCTTTTTTAAATATCGAATTACAAACAGATATTTAATAGGCGATAAAATCCCGATTTACGATAGGTCTTACATCGGTTATAACAACTACATTCGCGGTCATTTGCACGATGTTAAGGAAGGAAAAAATATGTTTATCGCTTCGTTTGAGCTTGGAGTTCCTCTCGTTGAAGAATATGATTTTGTAATGAAATTACCTCTGATCCCCGAATCCCTTACCTCGGCTCGTATCGGTTTGGATTTAAATACTTTTGTCGATATCGGTAATACATACGATTCACTTCGGGAGTTAAGTCTGAAACAGAGAAACCTTTTCGGCTACGGAGTTTCGTTAAATTTGCTTATTTTACCTTTTAATGCTTTGCGGTTTGAAATCGCTTTTAATGAATTTGGAAATTCGGAGTTTATTTTTGAATCAGGATTTTCTTTCTAATACGGAATTATTTTTCTCTTCGTCGATTGACTTGGAAGAAAATAAAATTATAATCTCGGACGAGGAATTCCATCACCTTGCCAAAGTGATGCGAAAAAAGGAAGGAGATAAGATATTTGTTACCGACGGAAAAGGAGCCATATATAAAAGTGAAATTAGCGCTTTAAACAAAAGGAAAGCCGCGCTTAATATATTGAACGCCATAAAATATACCGACAAATTAAGAAATATCTCCTTTTATATTCCTAATCTTCACAACAAAGAAAGGATGCGGTTCGCCGTCGAAAAGTTAATTGAACTGGGATTCACAAAAATAACAATTTACAACAGCTCGCGAACAGTAGCCAAAGGATTTAATCAGGCAAAATGGGAAAAAGTTGCCATTGCCTCTATAAAACAGTCTCTCCGCGCGTTTCTTCCCGAAATTTCATTCTGTGAAAACTTGATGAAATCGGAAATCAACAACCTTATTTTCTTTGATCAAAACGGAACGGACAAACTCATTGATGCTAGAGGAAAAATTAATTTTAACGATAACATTTCCGTTCTTATCGGTCCGGAGGGAGGACTGAGCGAAGAAGAAATACAACATCTTAAGCCAAAATATTTATTTAAACTTAATGATTACCGCCTCCGCTCCGAAACAGCAGTTATAACTGTGGCTTCAATAATTTCATCATTGGAGTGCTTTGCATAACTTACTTTATATGTCATTCTGAATGGAGCGAAGCGGAATGAAGAATCTCAAAACCGGTAAACCGGTTAAAATATTAATGGTTTACCATTAACCAACGTCCGCCACGGCGGATAAGCCGTTGGTTAACAACAAGTTACCGTGATAATAACCGTTTTAACGGTTTGTAGTTGAAAAAAATTAAATAATATTTCATCCCTCGAATCGCATCATGACTCATCTTGTCCGATATATTAGATATAATTTTTGTATTTTTAATAATTATAAAAAAGTGAAATTATGGATAAAGTTTTAGATATAAAATATGAAAAACATCGCCTGAAAAACGGGCTGGAAGTTATTCTGCACAAGGATAATTCTCTTCCTATTTTAAGCGTTAACATCTGGTATCGCGTCGGTTCGGCTAATGAAGTCAAGGGGAAAACCGGCTTGGCGCACCTATTCGAACACATGATGTTTCAGGGTTCCAAAAATGTCCCGAAAGAAATGCATTTCAAGTATATTCAGGAAGCCGGAGGAACGCTTAACGGTTCGACAAGTTTTGACAGAACAAACTACTACGAAACTCTTCCCTCAAATTCTTTGGAACTCGCCCTTTGGCTTGAATCCGACAGGATGGGATTTCTGCTTGATACGCTTGACGAAGCCAAGTTGGAAAATCAGCGCGAAGTTGTGATGAACGAACGGCGTCAGCGCTACGATAACCAACCTTACGGAAGAGCGTGGGAAATTCTTTTCTCAAATCTTTTTCCCGAAAACCATCCCTATCACTGCCCCACAATCGGCTGGATGAAAGATATCGAAAGCTATTCCCTTGACGACGTCCGAAACTTTTTTAAGCGCTATTATTCCCCAAATAACGCAAGCATAGTAATTGCCGGAGATATTGACTACGAAGCAACTTTTGACTTGGTAAAAAAATATTTTGATGAAATTCCCTCATTTGACGGGAAACCGGAAATTATCGTACCGAAAAGCGAACTAAAAGAATCCAAGATTATTGAACAAGAAGATAATGTTCAGTTTCCCCGTATATATTTAATGTGGAAAAGCGATAAACTTTACGCAGAAGATGACGCCAAGCTTGATTTTCTTGCCAATGCTTTAAGCGGTTCAAAAAATACTCGCCTCTACAAAAAATTAATTTTTGATAATCACCTCGCGCTTGAAGCTTTTGCGTTTCAATATTCAATACAGAAAGACGGCGTTTTCGTAATTTCGGCGACAGCCCGCCCGGACGTAAGTCTGGACACGTTAAAAGAAATTATTCTTTCCGAGATTGATAAAATTATCGGGGAAGGAATTACCCCGTTTGAATTGGAAAAATCAAAAAACACAATTATTTCCGATTATATTTATTCTTTGCAAAATATTTCCTCGCTTGCCGATCAGCTGAACAACTACAATATGACACTCGGAGAACCGAATTCATTCCGATTCGATTTGGACAGATATAACAAACTTGAGATTGAAGAAGTAAAAGAAGCTACTAAAAAATATTTAAGCAAACCTTTTGTTGAATTAAGAATCGTTCCTAAAAAATAGATAAGAAGATATGATAGATAGAACAAAACCGCCGGTTCCGAAAGATGAAATCAGATATTCCCCGCCCGGATTTACCGAAACCGAACTAAACAACGGCGTTCCGGTTTTCCACACCGAGAAAAACTCTCTGCCGATTGTTCAAATAAACATCATTGTTAATGTCGGCAGTTCCGCAGATCCCGTTTTTAAGCAGGGACTTACAAATCTCCTTGCCGTAACTATAGACGAAGGAGCTAACGGTTTTTCGTCGCTGGAAATCGACAATAAACTTGAAGCTCTCGGAACGCTTTTCAGTATTAACGTTGAACCGGAAAATACTTTCTTTACAATGATGACGTTAAAGAAAAACCTCGAAAAATCTCTTGAGCTTTTATCGTGGATTCTTCAAAAGCCTAATTTTAGCGAAGAAGATTTTAACCGTGAGAAAAGCAGAATCTTGGACGAAATAAAACGCTTGAAAGATTCGCCCGCTTTTGTGGCTGATTATGTTTTAGCGCAGAATCTTTTTAAAGACACACCCTTTTCTTATCTTAATCTCGGAACTACGGAAACGCTTAATAATATCACTTTGCATGATGTTAAATCACAGTATCAAAAATATTTTTCCTCTAAAAATATGAGCGTAGTTGCAGTTGGAAATCTCTCTGAGAATGAATTTTCCGGTATTATGAATAAGTACTTTTCCGAGTTAAACAAGGACTTTAAAAAATCGCATTTAGATTTTACTTTAAGAACTCACAAAAGGCACTTTCATCTTATAAATAAGCCGGGAGCGACGCAGAGCGAAATCCGTATTGCCAATCTTGCAACCGGAAGGCATTCCCCCGATTTCTTTGGTAAAAAATTAGCCAACTCGATTCTCGGCGGTCAGTTCTCCAGTCGTCTGAATCACAATTTAAGGGAAGAAAAAGGAATCACATACGGCGTTTCAACTTTTTTCAAATACACTAAAGAGTTCGGTTCTTTCAACGCTTCAACAGCCGTCGATTCGGCAAACACAGTTCTTGCCGTTAAAGAGTTTTACAAAGAATTTGATTTAATCCGGCAAGAGATTTCGGAAGAAGAGATTGCTTTTGCAAAATCATACGCCCGCAAACTTTTTCCTTTGCAGTTTGCCTCATATTCCAAAATTGCCACCAACAACACGAACTTAGTTGTTTTTGATTTGCGTAAAGATTTTTATAAAACTTACATTGAGGAATTGGGAAGCGTTACGAAAGATGAGATTCTCCGCTCCGCTCAAACCAACATTTTACCCGAAGCGCAACAGGTTGTTATCGTCGGCGATGTGAATTCCTTTATTGACGAACTGACTGAGTTTGCCGGAGAAGACACAATTTCCCGCTATGAGCTTGAGGATATTAAGATTTAGAATTATTCCTTTGCAATATCAGCTCTGTCTCGTCATGGTCAGCGTCATTACGAGGAATGAAACGACGAAGTAATCTCACTGAAAAACACTCTATTGCCAAATATTTAAAACCGGTAGGGACAAGCATATCGCTCCGCTCATCGCAATAAAATTGTCTTTTTTTTTCTTTGCAATCAACCCGCGTCGGGAAAGTGTGGTCGGAAGACGGAGGTCTGGAGGAGACTGATTTTCCAACACCTTGTTTTATTGTAAGCCCTATTTTAATTAAGGAACAATAATTATATATTGAAAATTAATATTTTTGATTTTGCGGGATTGTTAAGCGGTTTTTTCAAAAGAAATGAGAAACAAAGTTCAAAACATTTTGAACGTTAGGAAAATGCTACTCGAAAGCAATTGAACGACGAACAAATCGACGTTTCCCAATATAAAACTGTTCATGCCGCAGCCGACGACAAAAAATAATATGTTAATTTCTAAATAAGGTTTACTATGGAAAAAATTTTAAATAAAATAGTTCTGCTGGGAATTCTATTACTCGCTTCCGTTAGTTACGGGCAAGTCCGCAGAATCGTGTTAATGGAAGTGGCAACAAATTCCGGATGCGGGAATTGCGCGGTTTCCAACGAAATAATGAACAACTTCTACAAAGAGAATTTCGGCGGAGTGATTTCCCTCAGATATCACGCGGCTTGGCCCGACATTTCCGACCCGATGTACGCCGATAATCCGGTTGACAACGATGCAAGAACAAGCTACTACGGCGTAACATATACTCCGCAATACTTTATGGACGGCGCTTCCAAAGGCGCCGCGGACAACGAAGAGAGAATGCTCACCGAGATGCAATCCGAATTGGATAAAGGCTCGCCGATGTGGATTGACATTTACTCAAATATATCCCCCGACTCGGTTAAGTTTACGGTGTCCGTTAAATCTTTTGCAAATGTTAATGTCCCCGGACTTAAATTGCGCACCGCAATAATCGAAAGATTAAAACATTACGACGTTCCCCCCGGCTCAAACGGCGAAACCGAGTTCCCGGACGTAATGCGGAAACTCCTTCCCGATTTCAACGGCTTAACGCTTCCTCCTTTATCCGTAGGAGATTCCGTAAGTTATTCATTTGCTTATCCGGTC
Source organism: Melioribacteraceae bacterium (assembly GCA_027036655.1). Taxonomy (GTDB): domain Bacteria; phylum Bacteroidota; class Ignavibacteria; order Ignavibacteriales; family Melioribacteraceae; genus WGAL01. The sequence continues at coordinate 5,983 of JALWEC010000149.1, read as the reverse complement.
TCTTCCGCTTGGAATTGGAAAGACCTTGCGGTTGTGGCTTGGGCGCAGAATGATTCCACAAAAGAAGTTCTTCAAGCAAACATCAATATTCCCACTGTCATTATTGTTCCGAAACAACCCGATTTCATTCAAGTCAATAACAACAGTGTTTACAACGAATCATATGTTGTAAAAAATGAGAATAACAAACCCGCCGATATTACGCTTACAGTAAAAACAAATGCAATCCCCGCCGGTTGGGCGCACAACTTCCAGCCCGTTTCAACGGTTCTGCCGCCGCATGATTCCCTTTTGTTCGCGGACGGTTTTACAACCGATTCCACAAACTCGATTATTTCGCTTCAGTATCGCGTTTCCAATAATGAAGATTATCTTCATTATAATTACCGCAAATCTTTTCTTGGCGCTACAAAAGCTCAGGACGTAGTAATTTTGAACAAAAACAATGATGTTCCGATTAATACTCAGCTCTTCCCTTTTCTTGATTCGCTCCGACTCGGCTATGCTTCAATAGGAAGTTTTGACTCTCGACATTGGGCTTCCGAATTAGATCATTTGAATATCAAATCAGCTATGTTGTTTTCAGGAAACAGCTATCCTGCTTACAAAAAATCGGACATCGAATTTTTAATCGGGTTACAGGATTCGGGAATACCCGTTTTGGTTACAGGTCAAAAAATTTCCTACTCACGCACCGATTTCACCGAAGCTACGGACTTTTACGATAACTACCTCGATGCTCGTTTCCTTGCGCCGGATAGCGACGCAAGTATTTATTCCGTATCCGGGAATCCGGTTACACAATCTCTCGATGCGGTTTTAAGCGGATATTATCCGCCGCTGTTGGAAAAAATTACATCACGCAGCGGAAATTCTTCGCCTCTTTTTGCTTCGGACACCGCTTACAATAAAACCGTGGCTCTTTTTAACGAGACCGCAAATTTCAAGAATGTTTATCTCGGTTTCGGCATCGAGCAAATTGAAAACAGGCAAAAAAGAGAATTACTTTTTCATGATATTTTTAAATGGTTCGGCTTATTGCAGCCCGATTTAGTTGCCTCGCGGGATGAGATTCCAACGCTCTTTTCTCTTTCGCAAAACTATCCGAATCCCTTTCCCAAAAATGCCGGCGGAAATCCGGTAACTGCGATTCAGTACACTGTCCCGGGAGCTAAAACCCTGAATGGTTCGGCTCCACAACAAACTATAACTCTTAAAGTTTACGATATACTCGGACGTGAAATAACCACATTGGTTAACAAACAGCAATCTCCCGGGGAATATAAAGTCTCTTTTAATGCGGATAATTTGCCCAACGGAATTTACTTTTACAGATTGCAATCAGGGAAAATCAACATTACGAAAAAGATGATTATTCTGAGGTAAATACAGTGTGCCTAAAGCGCGGCTTGGGGCTGCTTTCATTTTGAACTAAGCGTTGTGAAGCGCGTCCCTTTTTTCCAAAGAGCGCTGAACAACGGTTCCAACGCTTCGAGCTGTTCGTCCTTCACAAGAAATATATTAGGACCGCTTCCCGTAAGATATATCTTAACGATTGACGCGATGTCATCAACGCTCTTAGCAGTCAAATCTTTAATCTGCCGCATTGACAACAAATTTATTCCGTAGAGTTCCTTAAACTTATCCCTTATAAAATTAAATACAACCGATTTGTAGAAATTTGATTTATTATCGTAGATGTAAACTGTTCCCTTCCCGAAAGTTGAAACTAACTTTTCAATTGCCATTTTCAAAACAAACTTGTCGTCGGATGAGAACAAGTCAAAATCTCCGTCGGCGAGTTTGTCGTCCAAAACAATTGCAAACGAATGCTTATGTTTTTTTATTTGATTAATAAATTTCAGCAGACTTTTATCCGGTCTGAACAAAAATGTTAACGGCGTTACTGTCTCAATATCTTTCTTAAGATTTGCGGAATCAAATTCCCTCTCATCAACGCAGAAGGTAACTTCTTTTTTATCCCTCTTGATTTTACTGTTTCGCTTGAAAAACGCTTCGACCATTAACTTGTCGGAAGAATAAATTCTCGCGAGTGTTTTTCTTTTTTTTATCAAATCTTCCACAAGAACTTTTTCTCCTTTCTTTGAAAAACTTTTTCTGAGATCGACAAGAATAAAATCGGTTGTAATGTCGTTAGGAAGCTCGACTTGGTAAATGTAACCGGAAACGGATTTCGTATTTCTAATCTTTAATTTCTTTATCCATTCGCTTTTAATTCCCCAATCGGAAAGAACTTTAACAAACCTCTTATCGAAGGAAACGGTTTGAAGTTTCTCCGCCCGATATATATGAACCGGCTTCTTCTTGTTTTGCTTTACCAGAACATTGGCAAGAAGCAGAAGAGCAGCAAGAATAAAGAGAGAATAGATTATTTTTAATTTCATCTGTTGATATTTTTAATAATTTAGCATTACGGTTTAGAATCTTGTTCTTTATGCAAATCTAAAACGCGTGAACAGTAACCAGTAAAGAGTAATGAGTCAAAGCCAACTAAGAGAAGGCTTTGCATAACTTAATAATTTGTCATTCTTCTCCCGGCTTGGCGGGAGAAGAATCTCAGTGCCGGCAATTATACCGAATTTAGAGATATTTCGGACGGTTAAAACTTCCGCCCCTAACAAAAAGCAATCGGGGCAAGCAAGGCGGATTCAATATGACAAATTTAGGTTATGCAAAGATCTCTAAGAACTAAGAATAAAATTCATTCAGCCATTCATGCTTGCAGTCTTTTGTCCAATATTTTCCATTAAACCTCTGAGACTTATCGCAATATATTATAGCGCAAATACAATTATTTCCTTGTGTGCTTTAGAATCGAAAATGAAAAATTCCTTTGATTAAAACACTTTATTTAACGGAAATTACTTCCCCTTAAACTCCGCTTTCCTCTTTTCAAGAAAGGCGTTTGTTCCTTCTTTAAAATCTTCCGTTCCGCAGCAGAGGGAAAAATAGCCGGCTTCCAGACGCTCTCCTTCTTTCTGAGGAGTTTCTTTGGTTGCGATAACAGCCTTAAGCGCAAGTCCCACCGCAATTTTGGCTTTTCCCGCAATCTTGTTTGCCATTTCTTCGGCTTTCGGCATTAAATCGCTTTGAGGATAAACGTGGTTAACCAAACCGAGTTTTTCCGCTTCCTCGGCGCTTATACTGTCGCCGGTCAAAATGTATTCGGCTGCTCTCCCCGGATTGATCAATCTTGCCAATCTTTGCGTTCCGCCGTATCCCGGAATTATTCCGAGATTAACTTCCGGCTGACCGAAAACAGCGTTCTCCGAAGCGAGACGAATGTGGCACGCCATTGCCAATTCACATCCGCCGCCGAGAGCGTAACCGTTAACGGCTGCGATTACAGGCTTATCAAGATTCTCAATTTTATCGAATACCGCCTGCCCTTTTTCCGAAAGTTTCCGCCCCGAAATTATATCCGCTTTATTCAGTTCCGAGATGTCGGCGCCCGCGACAAACGCTTTATCCCCTTCTCCGGTAAGAATTACAACACTAACCGAATCATCCTCGCTTATTTCATCGAACAAAATACCAAGTTCGGTAATTGTAGCGTCGTTAAGAGCATTATACTTTGCGGGTCTATTAATTTTAACAATTAAAATATTGTCTTTTTTTTCAACGATAAGATTTTGAAAATTCATACTCACCTCTAAATTTTAATAAAAATAGGAATTCTTACTCTGAGAGTAAAACCAAGGAATTGATAACGATAATAATAATTGTAACTTATCAAAGCGTCCATTAAAAAGATTGACACTCCGAATCCGGCGTGAAATCCGAAATGAACGGATTCATCGTAATACTGTGATTTGAAAACGCTGTTAAACTGATATTTCTTAAAAATAAGACCTAAGCTCAATCCTCCTTCAACAAAAGGCATAAGCAGAATAACTTGTTTGCTTATAGGCGGAAGAAAATATCTGACGCCCGGTTGAATGGAAAGAACTTTTGACGAAACTTCAAACGAAGGCATCGATAAAATGCCAACGAACTCCGAAGGGAAATTTGTGAATTGCAATTTTGCATATACAAAAACCGGAAGTCTTCTGTTGTCGGTGTAGGAAACCATCGTTTCAACGCCGGAAGCCATAGAATGATTATAGGACAAATCCCCTACCGCTACGCGAGGTCCCACTCCCATTGTAAAAAAAAGTCCGCGAGCGTCGCCGGGTTTTATATTAAATAATTGCCCGTAAGCCGGAACAGAAGCCAGCAACGTCAATATCAGCAGATATTTGCGGAGTTTATCCACAGAGGACGGCTCCGCCGTTAACGTTCATTATCTCTCCGTTTATATGTCTTGCGACATCCGAAGCTAAAAACAAAATCGGATACGCAATATCTTCCGCTGTTGCAATCCGGTTAGTCGGGATATCCTGAAGTATTTTATCTACGAAAGCTTTATCTTTAAACACTTCGTTGTTCATGTCGGTATCGACCCAGCCGGGGGCGACCGAATTAACCGTGATACCAAACGGGGCTAATTCCACAGCCAGGGACTTGGTAAAGGAATTTAGTCCGCCTTTTGAAGCGGCGTAATGGGAATGAAACGCTTCTCCCCTAATGGCGGCAGTGGAAGTAACATTTATAATTCTTCCGTAATTCTGCTCTTTCATCAAAGGAATAATATATTTGGCAAACAAAAAAGAGCCGGTTAAATTAACTTTAATTAAATCTTCCCAAGTTTTTAACGACATATCATCGGACTTGCCGAATGTCCAGATACCGGCATTATTGATTAAGATGTCAATTCTCCGAAACCGATCAAAAGTTTCCTTTACAAAATGTTTGATTTCATGCTCTTCCCTAAGGTCAACCTTTTCGTAAAAGTGTTCGTTATGCAACTTGTCGGATAGCGAGTCCGCCGCTCTTTTATTTGCGTTGTATGTGAAAGCCACATTCGCGCCCGCCTTATCCAAAAGCTCTACGCAAGCCGCGCCTATGCCCCGCGAACCCCCTGTTACAATTGCCGTTTTACCCGTAAAATCTATATTCATCTCAGTACCTCACTTTATTTAAAAATAAACCTTTTGCTTTTACAGCCTCCCCCGCCGCTTTTCTGTCTCGTGCATTAAGTATATTTTCCAAATCTTTTTTACTACCGTTTAATTGATAAACTTTCAAAATTGTTCCAACGAGAGTTCTTACCATTCCGTGCAAAAATCTGTCCGCTTCAACATAAAAGATAGTAAGAAAATTCTTTCTTCTCCAATGAATGGAATAGATTTCACAATTTTTATTTTCCGTTTCCGTTTTAGCTCGGGAAAATGAAGTAAAATCATGCTTGCCGAGAAAGATTCCGCTGAGATTGTTCAGCTCATTCAAATCGAAACTTGCGGATTTTGTATTCAGCCATGAATATCTATCGTAAAACGGCGATTTAATCGAGGAGATAAAATAAAAATAGCTTCGTTTTTTTGCGTCAAAACGGGCGTGAAATGATTCAGGGACTTCTTCCGAGCCGATAACCGCGACAGATTTTGGCAGCATCGAATTAAGTGAGAATGTAAACTTCCGTAAATCCGGAATATTTTCGCATCTGAAGTTCGCAATCTGCCCCAATGCGTGGACTCCGGCGTCCGTTCGTCCCGACCCGATGAGATTGATTTTTTTTCGAGTAAGAATCCGGATTTTTTCCGTTAATTCGCCCTGCACGGTTTTTACATTGTTTTGAATCTGCCAGCCGGAAAAATCGGTTCCGTCATACTGTACCGTGAGTCTGTAGTTCCTCACAATTAAATCAGAATCTTTTGATAATGTTAATCTTTATTCCTTCGGGAATTCCCGCGATCGATTGAACTCCGAAATTAATCCCGAAAGTTGTTGCCGATTCCATCTTTTTATTGTGCAATTTTATAACTCGAACAGCATTTATTGCGCTGACTATTCTGTTTAATACCATTACCCCCGCCACATAATTCAATGCGGTTTTCGCGTGTTCGCTTGCGACCCACATATT
>JALWEC010000148.1 GCA_027036655.1 Melioribacteraceae bacterium | reverse complement strand
CTTTCAGTAAGTCCGATAAAAACATAAACGAGCCGTTTAAAATCCCGATAAAAATGGGAAGTTTATCGCGGTATTCGTCCGAAATCTGTTGTCCCAAATCGGCTACTCTTTTCAGAATATCTTCTTCACTGATGTAGGGTACAAACTTTTCGTTGCCTACTCTGATGTAACTCGGGTTCAAATCTTCTTTTTGACGCATAATTTTGCTTTTTTCCTGCTGTTATTTTTAATTTTTACTTTATCACTGATTCTGTATCCGACGACCCAGATTATTTCGTTATTATTTTCAACTACATAAACGTCTGCTCGTTCGTGCGAGGGAATTTTAATATCCGTCAGAAAATCCGAAATCTTCTTCTTTCCTTTCATTCCCAACGGCTGAAACTTATCTCCCGTTTTCCATTTTCTTAAAATAAAAGTTTCGTCCAAATCGTCCAATGAAATAATTTCGCAACCGGCTTCTTTATTTAGATTATCTTTAAATATTAACTCAAAATCATCTGTTTTTACTTTTTCTCCGAGTCTGAAGGTTATCTCACTCTCGCCGGAATGTTCTTTTGCGCGATAAAACAAAACCTCGTTTTTTTCTCTGATTCCGTAAAGATTCTCTCTAAACGCAGCGACGCTTCCTTTTTGCGAATTTATTAAATCTTTAATTTTCTCTATATCTTGATATTCCGGTGAAAACGAAAAAATTCCGACTAACTCCGGACGAAGAATTTCATCAAGGAGAAGAGTGGAATCCGTTTCCGGTAATGATATTTTTAGTTTTAATTTTCCGGAATCTTTTTCAAGTAATTTTACTCTTAATTTATCCGCGTAATTTTTAATGAAAACGTTTCTTTCCGAGATAATTCCCGATAAATTTAATATTGCTTTATCAACTTGCGGATTAATTCCGCTTCGGACAACGGGAAGAATTTCACGGCGGATTTTATTGCGCAGAAAATTAACGTCGGCGTTTGAGGAATCCGTAATGAATTTAATGTTTTCGGAAGACAAATAATCTTCAATTTCATCTCGCGTAACCGCAAGGAGGGGGCGAATAATTTTTCCTCGCTTCGGCGGAATTCCGCTTAAACCCGCCGTTCCGGTTCCCTTAAATAAATTTAGGAGTACCGTTTCACTGTTGTCGTTCATATTGTGAGCGGTGCAAATTTTGGTAAAGTTTTCTTTATCGGCGATTTCCTCAAAAACTTCGTAGCGGAGTATTCTTGCGGCTTCTTCTATCGATAATTTATTTTTTTTTACATAAGATTTTACGTTAACGCTTGTTGAGTAAAAATCAATTCCGATTTCATCGGCAACTTTTCTGCAAAAATTCTCGTCGCGCTCGGCTTCTTTGCCTCTAAGCATGTGGTTTACATGAACTGCGGCAATCTCTATTTTATATTTTGCCGCATACTTATTCAAAAAGTAAAGAACAAATCTCGAGTCCGCTCCGCCGCTGAAACCGATTAAAATCGAGTCTCCTTTTTCTATCAGGCGGTTTTTATCCGTAAAAGAAAAAA
>JALWEC010000147.1 GCA_027036655.1 Melioribacteraceae bacterium | reverse complement strand
ATTATAACTAAGATAAGAAAGTAATTGAAAATAATCAGGCATTGCGCTGCCAATTCGGATTATTGCTGATTCTCCTGATTTTTTGCGTCTTTATTATTCCCGGTAATCGGCAATGAACTTTTCTCCGCGGTATCGGGAATAATTTCTTCCTTATTTTCGTCTTCTTGTTTGGAAGATTTAGGAGAAAATAAAATCAGCATTACAACCCCGATTGAAACAGCAGAGTCCGCGACGTTAAAAATAGGGAAGCGGGAAAAGCTTTTCCCGAACAGAGAGAAATCGAAAAATTCAAAGTTAATAAAATCAACTACTTTCCCGTAAAAAAGAGGAGCATAACCAAACAACACACCGTAAAACATCCTATCGATAAAGTTACCTATCGCGCCTCCGAGAATTAAAGCGATTGCAATTTTATACGTCTCCGGTTTATCAAGATTTTTGTAAAGGAAATAGAAAAGGACTACAATAAGTACAAATGTAAAAACAGTAAGAAGCAGCTTGTTATTTACTCCAACATCAATGCCGAAGGCAATGCCGGGGTTTTCCACAAATGTTAAACGGAGAAAGGAGCCGATAATATCGATGCTTTCTCCGTATTCAAAACCTTTAACGGTTAACCCGAGAAATGAGAAACCGTGAATTAAAAGCTTGGTTATTTGGTCAAGTAAAACAACCCCCAGAGTAACAAAAAGAACTCTCAAGATAATTTATTTCTGTAATTGTTTTTTTACTTCTACGCAATGCTGAGTATGAGGAACGGCGCGTAATCTTTCTTTAGGGATTAAGGGACAAGTTTTGCACAACTTTTTCGGTTCGTCCATACACTCAACACAGATTCCGTATGTGCCGATTTCAATTCTTTGCAGAGCGGCTTCGAGATAACGCAAAAATTTGCTTTCGCGCTGCGCCCACAGGAATAATTTCTCGCGTTCCTGCGCGTCAGTTCCTTGCTCTGCCATATGAAGGGAATACGGGGAGTTTTCGTTGATATAAATGCCTGTATTCGGGTCGGCAATTTGTTCTTTGATCAGTTGCAACTGTTCAACAATTTCGTCCCTTCTTCCGATTATCAACTCTTTGAATTCCACTAAATCTTTTGGAGTGTATCCTTTTATTTCAGTTCCGGAGCCTGTTTTAATAATGAAAGGGTCAGTCTCCTTTTTCGGACGGATTACAGTCATTTTACCGATTGAAATAACCGAGTCTTCTTCCGTCTTCTTTTTCTTTGAAACGGTTTTCTTTTTTGCAGAAGGTTTTACAGTCTTTGTAGTTGTCGTTTTACTCTTTTTCACAGCCGCTGATTTCACCGTCTTCGTGCTTTTTTTCGCAGTGGTTTTCTTAGCGGTCGATTTTTTCTCTTCTTTTTTAGTTACTTTTTTAGCCATTACAAATCTCCTTTACTTAGGCGCTTTTGATAATTGTTATCTTAACTGTAAAGTCGCCTATTTCCCATTCTTGTGTAAATCCTTCAAATTCTTCTTCAGCCGGCGTTATAACATCAGCTAAAATTTCTTGACCTATATATTCGGAAAATTTTTCGATAAAATCCACGAATTTTTTATCTGCCCGATAAAAAACTTTTATTCTGTCAACAACGTCCAGTCCGGAATCTTTTCTCATATTTTGGACTCTGTTAACAAATTCGCGGGCGTATCCTTCGGCGATAAGCTCGTTATCGAGTTCTTTATCTACTGCAACGGTTATGTTTCCTTCCGATTCCACCATCCAGCCTTCGATTTCAGAACTTTGAATTTCAACATCGTCGCGCGAGATTGTTATCTCTTCGCCGTTGACCGTAAGAGTTAGTTTTCCGGCGGATTCAAGTTCTTCAATTTGTTCCTTCCCGATTTCTCTTATTGCGGCGGCGAGCGGTTTAACCAGTTTTCCGTACTTCGGTCCGATAACTTTAAAATTCGGTTTAGCGGTTTTATTTACTATGCTTGAATCGTCTTCAAGAATTTCAAGCTCTTTAATATTAACCTCTTCCAAAATAACGTCCGTCATTTCCTGAATCGCGGTCCTCAAAGAAGGATCGACGGCAATTATAATTTTACGAAGCGGCTGGCGGACTTTCAAATTTGCCTTAGCGCGCATCGAGCGGGTAAGATAAACCACCTTTTCGGCAATACTCATTTTCTCTTCTAATTTTTTATCCGTGAAGCTCGGCTTTGGAAATTCGGCAAGGTGAACCGATTCAAAATTTTCCAGCTTTGTCGCTACGTTAAGTTTACGGTACAAATCGTCGGTAACAAAAGGCGCAAAAGGCGAAGCCAATTTACTGACGGTAACAAGACATTCGTAAAGCGTTTGGTATGCGGAAAGCTTGTTCCGGTTGTTTTCCGATTTCCAAAAGCGTCTTCTGTTGCGTCGCACATACCAGTTGGAGAGTTCGTCAATCGTAAAGTCCTGCACGGCTCGCGCCGCTTTGGTTACTTGATATTCGTCCATTAAACTTTCGTATTCGGTAATCAAAGTGTTCAGCTTGGAAATTATCCACCTGTCAATCTCGGGGCGTTCTTCATAAGGGATTTTATCTTCCGAGAAGGTGAAGTTATCGAGATTAGCGTAAAGCGCAAAGAAGGAATAAGTATTAACCAGCGTTCCGAAAAACTTGCGCTGAACCTCAACAATTCCATCTTCGTCAAACAGCGTTGGTCTCCAAGGCGGACTTGTAGTTACAAGATACCAGCGCGTCGCATCAGCGCCGTATTTGTCGAAAAGTCCGAACGGATCAACCGCGTTGCCTCTTGACTTCGACATCTTCCGACCGTTTTTGTCGAGAATAAGTTCGTTGACCAGAATATTTTTGTACGCTATGTTGTCGAAGAGCATTGTCGAAATAGCGTGAAGCGTGTAAAACCAACCTCTTGTTTGATCGATTCCTTCGGAGATAAAATCTGCAGGGAAGTTTTTTTCAAAAAGTTCTTTATTCTCAAAAGGATAGTGCCACTGGGCAAACGGCATCGAGCCGGAATCAAACCACACGTCGATTAATTCGGGAGTCCTTGTATAAATTTTTCCGTTTTTCTCAAATTTAACTTCATCAACAAAAGGTTTGTGCAAATCTATTTCCGCTTCATCCAAATCGGCGACTAAAACACGCTTACCATCTTTTTCGACAAATCCTTCCTTTAGTTCGGCAACGCTTCCGACTGCAAACATATCTTTTCCATCTTCCGAAACCCAAATGGGAAGGGGAGTAGCCCAGAATCTGTCCCGCGACAAAGCCCAGTCCTTATTCTCTTCCAGCCAATTACCGAAGCGTCCCGCGCCGACTTCAGGGGGAACCCAGTTAATGGTTTTATTTAACTCAACCATTTTATCGGCTATCGAAGTTGTTTTAATGAACCACGATTCACGGGCGTAATAAATAACGGGAACATCGTCAAAGCGCCAGCTGAAAGGATAAGTGTGAGTTATTGTTTCCTTTTTGTAGAGTTTGCCCGATTCTTTCAATTTCATAATGATATCGATGTCGGCGTCTTTAACGAATTTACCGGCAAGATCGGGAACATCCTCGGTGAAAGTTCCGTTTCGTTTTACTGGCTGCAGAAAAGGCAAATCATATTTTTTGGAAACTTCGTAATCGTCCGCGCCAAACGCCGGCGCAATATGAACGATTCCGGAACCATCTTCAATTGTAACAAAATCAGCTTCGATTACATAAAATCCTTTTTTGTCAACGGGCAGATAATCAAAAAGCTGTTCGTAAGTTGTCCCGGCTAAATCTTTTCCTTTGTACTCTTCAAGAATTTCGTAATCATCTTTCAGCGCGCTTAATCGTTCTTTTGCAAGTATCAGATTTTTGTCGCCCGTTTTAACTTTTACGTAATCAATGTCCGAACCAACCGCAAGCGCAACGTTTGAAATCAGTGTCCATGGTGTTGTAGTCCAAACCAGGAAGTAAACTTCTTCTCCTTCAAATTTCGGGTCGTTAATTTTCATTAAAACATAAACGGAAGGATCTTTCGTTTCCTTGTATCCGAGCGCGAGTTCGTGCGAAGAAAGAACCGTTTCCGAACGGGGGCATTGGGGAACAATCTTGTAGTCCTTAAAAATCAACCCCTTGTCGAAAAGCGTCTTAAGCGCCCACCAGACCGACTCGATATAGTTCTGATCGCAGGTAACATAAGGGTGCTCAAGGTCAATCCAATAACCCATTCGTTCCGTCATTTTTTCCCACAAATCTTTGTAGGTAAAAACAGAATCAAAGCATGCCTTGTTATATTTGGCAACGCCGAATTCGGGAATTTCGCTTTTGTTTTTAATTCCCAGTTTTTTCTCAACCTCGATTTCAACCGGAAGTCCGTGAGTATCCCAGCCTGCTTTTCTGCTTACGCGGTAACCCTTTAATGTTTTGTAGCGGCATACCAAATCTTTAAGCGAGCGCGCCATAACGTGATGAAGCCCGGGTTTCCCGTTTGCGGTGGGAGGTCCTTCATAAAAAGTGAAGGTTTTATTTTCATCTCTTGTGGAGATGCTTTTATCAAAAATATTGTTTTCTTTCCAAAAGCTTAATGTTTTGGCTTCTATTTCAGGATAATTAACTTTTTTAAATTGTTCAAACATAGTTTATCATATTTTGTTTGTTAGTATTCTATTTATCTGTCGTATTTTTTCAAAATTTCTTTTTCAGATGAAATTAATTCGTTTAATTTTTTCTTCAGTTCAATTTCATTCCGGACAAGTTCGTTTAATTCGCC
>JALWEC010000146.1 GCA_027036655.1 Melioribacteraceae bacterium | reverse complement strand
TCGTTCAGCAATGAGTTTGTAATAATCTCGTTGTATCCGAGCGCCGTAAAAATTTCCCGCGCTTTCTCTTTTCCCTTTGTCTGATCAACTTTTCGCTGCAGAGTAACGTTCACTTTACCGACTTCGGGGATTTTGTCGTAACCGTAAATTCGTGCAACTTCTTCAATAAGGTCAATTTCCCTCTCAATGTCGGGACGGAAAAGGGGCACTTCCACCATGATAAAATCTTCTTCTTCCAGCGGTAGAACAAAATCGAGTTTATTCATAATAAACCGAACGGTTTCCGGCGCCACATCGTAACCGAGAATTTTATTTATTCTGGCATATCTTAGTTTAATTACTTTTCTTTCAAGCGGCTTCGGATAAACATCAATTACTCCTTTCAAAACTTCGCCGCCGGCAATTTCCGCCATTAAGGACGCCGCTCTGTCGGCTGCCCAAGTAGTAATTTCAGGATTTGTTCCCCGTTCAAAACGATAAGAAGCGTCGGTCTGCAATCCGAGCTGTTTGGCTGTTTTTCTGATTGAAGAAGGGTCAAAGTAAGCGCTTTCAATCAGAACGTCTTTTGTGTTTTCGGTTACTTCGCTGTTTTCTCCGCCCATTACTCCGGCAACGGCTACCGGCTTTTCAGCGTCGCAAATCATCAGATTATTGCTTTTCAGTTCTCTCTCTTTTGAATCGAGAGTAATAAATTTATCGCCATCTTCAGCGTTCTTTACAATAATTTTCTTATCCGCGAGATAATCCAAATCAAACGCATGCAGCGGCTGACCTACTTCATAAAGGACAAAATTTGTTATATCGACAATATTATTAATCGGGCGCAAGCCGACAGCGGTCAACTTTTCTTTCAGCCATTCGGGCGATTCTTTGACCGTAACATTTTTTACAATTCTTGCGGAATATCGCGGACACGCTTCAGGATTTTCTATTTCAACGGAAGCTGCCGAAGTCGCTTCTTCTCCGGTTTCCTTTAATTCAAATTTCGGAGTTTTAAGTTCTCTGTCAAACAAAGCCGCCAAGTCCCTTGCAATTCCGATGTGGCTTAACGCGTCCGGGCGATTCGGAGTAATCGCTATATCAAAAATTACGTCGTCAAGTCCTAAAACATCCGCAATTGCCGTCCCCGGTTTCAGAGATTCGTCAAGTACTAAAATTCCGGTATGGTCGTCGTTGATTTCAAGTTCGTCTCCGGCGCAAATCATTCCTTCGGAAACTGCGCCTCTGATTTTCGCCTTCTTTATTTTAAATCCGCCGCCGGGAATAACGGCGCCGACTTTGGCAAAAGCAACTTTCTGCCCCGCAGCTACATTTGGCGCGCCGCAGACTACATCGTAAACTTTTTCGCCGTCGTTAACTTTACAGACGGAAAGTTTATCCGCATCGGGATGTTTTCCGCTTTCTTCAACATAACCGACAACAATATTTTCATATTTTTTTCTTAAATCGATTATTTCCTCAACTTCCAAACCGCTTGAAGTAAGTTTATCTTCAACCTCTTCAACGGAAACGTCGGAAAGATTTATATAATCATTCAACCATTTTAATGAAACTAACAATTCAAACTCCGTTAAAACTGTTCTAAAAATCTTTTATCGTTATCGAAGAAAACCCGAATATCGTCAATTCCGTATTTGAGCATTGTCATTCTTTCAATTCCGAGTCCGAAGGCGTAACCTGTGTATTTTTCAGAATCTATTCCGTTAAACTCAAGTACATTCGGGTCAACCATTCCGCAACCCAATATTTCAAGCCATCTTCCCTCTTTCCCTTTCGGCTCCCACCAAATATCAACTTCCGAGCTTGGCTCGGTAAAAGGGAAAAAACTGGGACGGAATCTGTATTTAACATCATCTCCGTAAAAAGTTTTTGCAAAGGAAACAAGCGTGCCGAACAGTTCGGCGAAAGTTACGTCCGTATCGACGTAAAGCCCTTCAACCTGATGAAACAAACAGTAGCTTTTTGCGCTTATAGCTTCATTGCGATAAACTTTTCCCGGAATTATCGCGCGAATCGGCGGTTCTGTTTTCTGCATTAATCTTGCCTGCACGGGGGAAGTGTGCGTGCGAAGAAGGAAATTCGGATTGACGAAGAATGTATCCTGCATATCGCGCGCCGGATGATCAGGAGGAAAATTCAACGATTCAAAATTAAAATGGTCCGATTCCAACTCGGGTCCCTCGTAAACGGAAAAGCCGAGCGACTTAAAAATATCCTTGATTTCCCGCAAAGTCTGATTAAGAAGATGCACCGTTCCAATCTTCTTCCGTTTTGCCGGAAGCGTTAAATCGATGTAGTTCTCCATAGATTTGGAGGAAGATTTCAACGAGACATGCGTCTCTTCAAAGAGGTTGGTCAGTTCGCCCCTGACTTGATTTAAAAACTGTCCGACTTTCGGTTTTTCTTCTTTGGGAAGCTGTTTGAATTCCTCAAAAAGATTTGCAAACTTTCCCTTCCGGCTAAAATATTTTAAGCGGATTTCCTCCGCTTTTTCAACTGAATCAATATTTTTCAGTTCATCTAATAGTTCAGCTTTTATTTTTTCAATTTTACTTAACATGGCTGCTACAAAAAGTTTAAAAAAATATACCCTCGCGAGAATAGAGCATTACACGCTATTCCCGGAGGGCGAATATTAGTTACTTACAAATTTTACTATTTCAGCAAAAGCTTGCGGATTTTCAACTGCAAGACTGGCAAGAACTTTTCTGTTAACATTAACGCCTTTTTTATGCATTGCGTTAATTAATTTGGAATAAGTCGTTCCGTTTTCTCTTGCGGCTGCGTTAATCCTTACAATCCACAATCTTCTGAATTCTCTCTTTTTCAGTTTTCTGTGAGCGTAAGCATGTTGTAAGCCTTTTTCGACACTGCCTTTGGCGACAGTATAGACTTTACTGCGAGAGCCCCAATATCCTTTGGCTTGTTTCAGTATCTTTTTTCTTTTAGCTCTCGAAGCTACACGATTGTTTGTTTTAGGCATTTTTTTTCCTCACTACTTTTGAATCATTATGTTTACTCTTTTCGAATCTGCAGCGGAAACTAAAGTAGCCTTTCTTAAGTTTCTCTTCCTTTTTCTGGTTTTCTTGTTCAGGATATGAGACTTGTAAGCTTTATGTCTCTTTATTTTTCCCGTACCCGTAACCTTAAAGGTTTTTGCTGCACCTCGATTGCTTTTCATCTTTGGCATAACTATAACCCTATTTTTGTTTCTTTTTAGTTTTTTTAGGAGAAACAATGGCGTGCATCGTTCTTCCTTCGGATTTTATATTCTGTTCCAATTTTGCGTATTCTTCCAATCTTTCAATAAAACGTTCAAGCAAATGCTGTCCGTGTTCCTTGTAAGCCATTTCTCTTCCTTTGAAAAAAACGGACACTTTCACTTTGTTGCCATCTTCCAAAAAACCGATTGCATGACGCAGTTTAAACTCAAAATCATGAGTGTCGGTATTCGGATGTAATCTAATCTCTTTAAGAACGGTTACATGCTGATTTTTTTTCTGTAACTTCTCTTTTTTCTGTTGATCGTAAACAAATTTCCCGTAATTAATAATCTTGCAAACAGGCGGAACAGCTTGGGGCGCAATTTCCACCAAATCCAAATTATGTTCTTCCGCTCGTCTTAAAGCTTCATTAGTATTAACGATTCCGACTTGTTTTCCTTCTTCGTCAATCAAACGAACTTTTGGAACTCTAATCTCTTCGTTGATACGGTAACTAACTTTTGCGATACTTCCTCCTACTTAATTATTGATTTTTATTCTTAATTTCCGAAGAAATCTTTTCGATGAATTCAGAAGTTGCCATTTTACCGACATCTCCGGATTTATGTTTTCTAACGGAAACTTGGGATTCCGCAACTTCCTTTTCGCCTACGATCAACATATAAGGAACTTTCTGTGTTTCCCAATCTCTAATTTTATAACCTACTTTTTCATTTCGTTCGTCTAACTCAACTCTGATTCCGTTCTCCCGCAATTTGTCTCGAACTTCGCGGGCGTAATCCAAAAAGTTCTGCGAAACGGGAATAACCGCCGCTTGAACCGGAGCAAGCCACACCGGAAAAGCTCCGCCGTAATGTTCGATTATTACTCCCATAAATCTTTCGAGCGAACCGAGCAAAGCGCGATGCACCATAAAGGGTCTGTGCTCCTTGCCGTCTTCCCCGACATAAGTCATATCGAAACGCTCCGGAAGATTAAAATCGAACTGAATTGTGCTCATCTGCCATTCGCGGTTCAAGGCGTCTTTAACTTTAATATCTATTTTCGGTCCGTAAAAAGCTCCGCCCCCTTCGTCGATTTCATAATCAAGATTTTCATGACGAAGCGCATTTTCCAAAGAATAAGTCGCCTTTTCCCATAAATCGTCATTTCCGGCGGCTTTTTCAGGACGGGTTGAAACATAAAATTTTAATTTTTCAAAACCGAAAGATTTCCAAATATAAAGCGAGAACTTAATTACGTCGATAATTTCATCTTCAATCTGTTCGTGCGTGCAAAAGATGTGAGCGTCGTCCTGTGTAAATCCGCGAACGCGCAAAAGTCCGTGAAGCACGCCGCTTTTTTCATAACGGTAAACCGTTCCGAGTTCCGCCCAGCGAAGAGGCAAATCCCTGTAAGAACGAAGACTCGATTTGTAAATCATAATGTGGAACGGACAGTTCATCGGTTTAACGTAGTAGTCCTGCTCGTCAATCTGCATCGG
>JALWEC010000145.1 GCA_027036655.1 Melioribacteraceae bacterium | reverse complement strand
GTTCTGATCCATTGGGTCAGAGTTGCCCCAACCGTTAAAGCTGCCGCGTACTTGGACTGAATCGGAAGCATTGTCAAAAATGCCGACGTCGTTCATAACTGTCATATCAACGTTAAACGTAATGTTTCCGTCTGCGAAGTTTTGACCGGGTTCGACATTGTCCCAATATGCGAAATAGCTGTTTTCACCGTCTATCGGTGTTAGCGTACGGTTGTCAACACTTTCCCATTCATAATTAGTTGTACCTTGGTCTCCGTAGATAAACTTGAAGTATAAAGTTTCTCCGCCGGTTAATGTATCAACAGTTACCGAATATGTGGAATCGCCGTCTGCGTCGCTCATCATTATCGGACTGTTTTGCCAATTGGTAAAGTTACCGGCTACGTAAACATCTTGCGTTGCCGGATTGAAACCGTTCTGAGCTTTCAATGTCATGTCAACTTCAAACGTTACTATTGCGGTTCCACCAAAAGTTTCGTTGTCGAAAAATACCGGAGCGAGTGTGCTGTCGGTAGTCCCGGTTGAAATTACACGGTTCGGCTCTCCTTGCAATTCGTCGTGCCCATCCCAGCCGAGTCCGATGTTGTATTTGTACTGGTAAGTAGAATTGGGATCAAGCTCGAACGTTTTGGTATAAACCAAATCACCGTCGGGATCGTCCAATACTTTTTCGGTATTTGCCGGAGGCTCGTTCAGCCAGTTATCGAAATCACCGGGGATTGTTACAACATTGCTGTCCGGATTAAAATTGCCGATAGCCGCTTGTACACTCATATCAACTTGGAATGTTACGTTAACTGTTGATGGGGTTCTAAACCAGCCTAATCCGTCAACCGTATTCTTCGGATATACAACCCATTGCGAGTTATCGGCATCCGTTCCAGCGGAAGCAGCCCAATCGGATGTGCCATTCCATACGCTCTCTTTTCTGCGAAGCGTGTGATCCTTTGTTGCCGCAGCAGTTCCGGCAACATCCCATCCGCTACCGGGGTCTTCGGTAGGAATGCCGATAATGTCAATAATCGTTGTATCCTGTCCGTTTATTTTAGCCAACGCTCTTGCATCGTCGCCGTTAAATCCTACTAAGTATGAGGAATCGTTATACGCTAACACTTCGTCGGCAACGCTAAGATCAATTAAGTCGGCAGCAGAATTGGCGATAACCCAAACGTCCCCGCTTGCGACCGTACTTCCTTCCGGGAAATGAGAAACATTCGTCCAACCGCTTCCGTTGTAACTTCCGAGAATAACGTACTGAGTTAAGTCAACCGGATGGTCGTCTCCGTTAAAGATTTCCAATGCTTTATTATTTCCGCTGCCTTCAACATATTCAGAAAAGAATATATTTTCGGGAGGTGTATAAATCGGAATCGTCATCTGCATAATGTCAATATCATAAGAGCCCACGCTTGTTACATCAAACGGAGGAAATGTTATTGTCGGGCTTTTAACCTGTGCACCTAGATAAATTTTTCCATCGGCTCCGATACCGATGCCTTTCATATAATCATCCGAAGCACCGCCGTACATTGCCGCGGATAATCCCTCTTTACCTCCGTCAACGTTCATAACCATAAACAAAGCGTCTTTTTTATTAACGTGATGCAGCGTATCTCCGTTAGCCATATAAATATCGCCTTTGGAGTAGCCCGTTAAAAAGATATAACCGTCCTGACGCTGTCTTACAAATCTGCCGTGATCCTCGTCGGGACCGCCGAACATTATTGCACCTTCAATATCGCCGTTGGCTTTTAGTCCTACGGCAAAAACATCATCGTCGCCGGTGGGAACATAAACCGTATCACCGACATAAACGGAATCCGCGCTGTAGCCGTTTGCTACTATTGAGGCGTGGTCGTCGCCGTTAAAAGTTGTAACGTCAATGCCGTAGAATTTCTGGTACCCTGGTCCGCCGAATTGTTTTGCCCAAACAAAACTTCCGTTAGGATCTATTTTAGCTATAAATGCATCGTAAGAATCCATCGAAATTAAGGAAGCCATTGTTCCGCCGAAATAACAAGTATCCTTAAAATATCCAGAAATATAAATATTGTTATCGGAATCAACATCAATACCGTAAACCTCGTTTCCACTTTCGTCGCTACCGGCAGTTGTTCCCCAAATGAAGTTACCGTTAGCGTCTGTCTTAATTACAAAAATTGCTCTTTCGCCATATCCATGAAGAACATTTCCTTCATAATTCAAAGTATCTCTTCCATCATCATCGCCAAAATATCCTGCCCAAATATAGTTGCCTTGGCCGTCAACCGTAACGCAAGTGCCTTTATCCTGGCTGGAACCTTTAATCTGTTTAACCCACTGGAAAATTCCGTTAGCATCATATTTAACAAAATATCCGTCAAAGTTTCCGACGCTTGTTAAAGAATCGATTCCATCTCCAAAATAAGCCGTACCGAAAAACGCGCCCGTGGAAAGCACATTACCATCTGCGTCAACCGCTACTCCGCGTCCTTCGTCAGGGCTTGAGCTTCCGGCGCTGCCGTCATGAACAGCCCATACCACATCGCCACTCGGAGCGTATTTTGCAAGATAAGCGTCATAATTTCCGTAAGTGGAAATAGTTACGCCGTTCCCGAAATCCATGGGAGCGCTCTTAAATTTACCGGTAACATAACTGTTACCTGCAGCGTCGGTTGTAAATCCGTACATATAGTCGGACGACGAACCGCCTGCCGAGCTTACCCAATCATAATTGGGGACTTGTGCCTTAACAGCAAAAGCCGCAATCATAATGATTAGGAAAAGTTGTATTTTTTTCATGTAACCTCCAATTAGTTAGTAAAGATTATTTAACTATTACCATTTTCTTAACTACGGAAAAGCCACCGGAATTCAGACGATAAAAATAAAGTCCGGCGGGAAGATCCGAAACATTAAACTTAAAGTTATAACTGCCTTGAGTTTTAACTTGATTAAACAGAGTTTTAATTTTTTGTCCCAAAACATTGTAAACCGATAGTTCAAACCGCCGTCCTGATAACTTCGCCGGAATATTAAAACCGATATTTGTAGCTCCGCTTTCCCCTGCTCCCTTTACAACAGGGTTTGGATAATTCTGATTCAATACAAATCTGTTCGGTGTCTCAATTGTTTCATCGGAGACCGAGACCAAGGGGGAAGTTGTGTAAACTTCGCTCGAACTTGAACTTACCCAGAGATAATTATCACTATCGATAACGATTCCGTATAGCTGCAAATTATCGAAAACATTCCAGTCAACAATATTTGACCAGTTTGTTCCGCCATCAGTGGTTTCGTTTATTTCATAACCGCCAGTTAAAATCCAGTGTTCCGGACTTAACATAATTCCGCTTTTCATTTCCGAGCTGGAGGGAGGAGCAATATAATCCCACGTAACTCCTCCGTCCGATGTTTTTAATATAACATCGCCAAACGCAATTCCGTTTTGAGAATCACAGAAAACAACTTTGTCTAAATCTGCGCTGGGATCCGGAGAGCCGTTGATTGTTCCCTCCGTCCATGATGCCCCGCCGTCGGTTGTGTAATATAAAGTTAAATCTCTTCCGCAAACAACTCCGTGCTGAGCATCCGTAAAATAAACACCAAGAAGATGATTCGGGAAAACACCAATCTGCTTCAACCAGCTGTTTCCGCCGTCAGTGGTTTTATAAAAAGCCGAAACTCCCGTACCTGATTTGCCTACAACAAAACCGGTATTTTCATCAAGGAATTGAACGCCGTAAAGCGTATGCCCCGTAACGTTCGTATCCTGCAGAACGGTAGTCCAATTTTCGCCACCATCAACCGTCTTGCTTACCATACGATTATATCTGGCAATGTACCCGACATTTTCATTAACAAAAGAAATATCTTTAATTGTCGGACAATGCATTCCGTCCGATGCGAAAACGGCTTTCCACGTCAATCCGTTATCCGTTGATTTAACAAGCAATCCGTCATACCCCCCTGCAAAAATTGTATCGCCGGTTTTAAAAATTGCGTATAAACTTGTAGTAGGAATTATTCCGTCCGGCATTGTCCAAGTTGTACCGCCGTTGTCGGAATAAATAATTCCGCCGCCGCTTCCGGCTGCCAATAATTTTGAGCCTTTAACGGAAATAGTTTTAATCTGAGTTCCGTATTTAGCTTCAATTCTGTGCCAAGTAATTCCGTCGTCAGTGGACTTTAGCAATACGGTACCTTCGTATGACGCCCCGCCTCCGGCGATTAGAGTAGAGTCGTCAATTACGTTAACCGCATTCAAATTAACATATTGTCTGTCCTCTACGGCTTGTTCCATATATTGCCAATCCTCCCCACCGTTACTCGACTTTAAGATTAAACTTGGTTGAAATCCTGCAGCCTGCGATCCCCAACCGACCGCGAAAGCTTCGTTGTTTTGGTTCATCACAACTGCGCGCAAATCCAGCCGAGTATAAACCGAAGGTACGCCTTGAATATTCGCGCGAATCCAATTTTGTCCGTCGTGCGTGTAGTAAATATCCATTCTTCCGGAACCGCCACCGACGCATACTCCGTTCGTAGCCGAACCAAATGCCATCGCTTCAATGTCTCCGCTTGAGTTTGTCATCTGCGTTGTCCATGTTGTCCCGCCGTCGTCAGTATATCTTATTTGTCCCTCATTTGATGTACTAACAAGAGCCCAACCGGTATTTTCATCAGCAAAATAAATACTTCGAACAGTTCCTCCGTCCGGACCGCCTACG
>JALWEC010000144.1 GCA_027036655.1 Melioribacteraceae bacterium | reverse complement strand
GGCTTACACCTTCGCTGTGGCGAACTCAATATGACAAATTTAAGTTATGCAAAGCTTTCTTTAAGTAACTTACTCAAAACCTTTAAAATAACTTTCGAGATGAGAAAAATCCTTGTCGCTTAAACTCATCGAAACAAAACCGGAGAAAGTTTCGAGAATTACAACGGCGTTCAAATTGGCGTCCTTACTGCTTAACTCCCGAATTTTGTTAACAACGTGATGATTGACTTGTGAAATTTCATCGTAAATTTTCTGTAATTTAGTCATTTCCCAGTCGGGCGTTTCCCCTTTTTTATATTTTAAGTATTGAGCAAAAAGATAAGTGGAAAAAACCCTGAACTCGGTTTCGTCCGAAGTGGCGAAGGGAAGATGAAATTTCACCATCGGTTTTAACTTGCCGACGACAGGGCAGCCGCTTGTCGGCATCACAACGCCGAGCAGACTGCTCAAGCCCCGTTGTACCGCTTCTTTCTGGTGGTAAGTCCGCGCCTCGGTTTTTACGAATATGTCTGCAATTTCAGTTGATTGCACATCGGAAAACTTAAGCAGAATTTCCCGCAAACTTAAGGCAAGGGGACAATATTCCTGTTCTTTTTCATCGAGCGGACAATTAGGACAGCGAAAACTTTCCAGTTTTGCCCAATCGTCTTTTTTGAAATTATCGTTAATTATTAAAAGCGTATCGGTATCGATATCAACGTCAAAGAGAATTTCTTTCCCGTTTTCAAACCAAAATCTGTAACTGATATTTAGCGCGCCGGAAGACATTACGAACTGAATCCGTTAAGATTTTTTAAGGCGGATTCATATTCTTCAATCAGTTTTTCAAAAACTTCCTTTACCGATGAGATTTTCTCAATCAGGGCGGCGCCTTCGCCCGCTTCCAACATTCCGTTTTGGAGGTCGCCTTCAAACATCCCGATTTTTTCCCTTTTTTGACCGAGAATATTCTTTAAGGTTTCTTCCCCGACTCCGGCAAATTCTTTTTTTATAACTTCATCGGAAAACTCGTTTTTAATTACGCGCGCAAAGGCGAGCTTTCTTAAGATTAAAACGGTGTCCCTTTCCCCGGCTTTAACAAGCGCGTTCTTGAAATTTTCGTGCGCCGATGATTCCTCGGTCGCGGCAAAGAGTGTCCCGATTTGAACGCCTTCGGCTCCGAGGGCAAGCGCGGCAAGCATTCCGCGTCCCGAAGCTATTCCTCCGGCGCCGATTAAAGGAACCGAAATTTCCGGAGCGGCAATCTGCAAAAGGGCGAGCGTCGTCAACTCGTCGGGTCCGTTGTGTCCGCCCGCTTCAACTCCTTCGGCGACTATGGCGTCGCACCCGACGCTCTCGGCTTTTTTTGCCTGCTTTAAGTTGGATACGACGTGCGCGACCGTTATTCCGTTGGACTTAAATTGTTCAATGTATTTCCCGGGATGTCCCGCGGAGGTAAAAACAATTTTAACTTTCTCGTCAATTATGGTTTTAACCAAGTCGTCGGAATCTTTCCGGAGCATCGGAAGATTCACGCCGAAA
>JALWEC010000143.1 GCA_027036655.1 Melioribacteraceae bacterium | reverse complement strand
GGCAAATTGGGAAGCGTCTCAATGCGTAAGCGATCTATTTAATGTTGTAAAAAAACATTTCAAAGTCAGATTTCCCGAAGACATTGAACGGCTGAATGCCCGATTGGAGTTAAGAGAAGGGGACTACTGCGTAATCGGGCATTCAATGTACGAAGCAAAACATAAACCTAAAAAAATGAAAGAAGTAAAAGGCAAAAAAAGTGTTAAAAAATAAATTTTAAGAGGCATCAAAATGAAGAAAATTAAAGAAAGCATACTGTTGGTTATTGTTGCCGTCATGGCTTTTAGTTTTTCGACGGAAGCACAGAAGTTATTTCCCCACCCTCCGATATTCGGTTTTCCGGCTAAGACCCTGCCACAGAGCCATTGGGTGTTAAGAGGGTATTGGATTAATAACAATTATGACAAAATGTGGAACGGAACCGAATCTAAGATGATTGACACGCCAGAGAATATAAGTTTTTCCACGAACGTTTACTGGGGTAAAGTGCGGTATGGAATTACAAGTAACTTAACGTTCATTATGAATGTACCTTATGTGCAAAAATCGTTTAAGAAAAACGGAATTGAAAAATCCGGAATCGGATTGGGCGACATTATCGGGGCGCTACTTTATAAGTTTTATCATAATAAGAAAGAGAAGTTTCTTTTATCGGGATTACTCTTTACCAAAAGTCCGACAGGTAAATATCAGAATATCGGCTCATCCGAGATGCCTTTGGGCACAGGCAGTTTTGATTACGGATTTGCGCTGCTTCCTGAAAAGGAAATCGGGAAGTGGGATTTCAGATTGTCTGCATTTTATCTTGTCAGAGGAAATGGAGCTGCCGGAGAAAACTTTGGTGATTTGATTAGTTGTGCATTGAGCGGCGCCTATAACTTCAGCAAAAAAATTATTGCTGAGACTACGCTGAATTATAAAAAGACTTTTGACAACAGAAAGGATGGCGTAGATGTTTCCGACAGCGACACATACTTGCTGCAGATTATCCCGGGGATTCAATACAGAATTGGGGACAGATTTTTTATTCAAGCCGTGGCGCCGGTTAATTTAGTTCAAAAAAGAGCGTTCGGTGATTCTTACGAAACGTGGCTAGGCTTATATTATATGATTTAGGAGGTTAAACGATGAATTTAGTTAAGTTTAAGAATAATCTGGATAAATATTTACCCATTTATGTAATTATTGCAATGGGGTTAGGGTTCTATTTCGGACTACATACAAATGTTAAAGTTCACAAGGAAACTTTCCACTGGCTGAATGTGCTTGTTGTAATCATGATGATTTACCCGATGATGATAAACTTGAAAATTGCAGAAATGAAATTTGCGACAAAACAATGGAAGCAAATAGGAGTAGCGCTTTTAATGGGACTTGTGCTTGCGCCAATTCTCATGTACTTGTTCATTCAAGTAGTTGCGCAGTTTGTTCCCATTAATCCGCAGTTAGCTTTAGGACTATTGCTTGCCGTTGTTGTCCCATGCTCCTCGATGAGCATTGCTTACACGGGACTATCGGAAGGGAATTTGGAGTTGGCAACAATAATTGTGGCAATTAGTTTTATTCTCGCCATCTTCGTCGTTCCTGTTTGGCTTAAAATTTTTGCTTCAACTTATAATGTAAATATTTCCATTTGGTTGCTTGTAATAACAATTTTGGAGGTAATTATTGTTCCAATGATCCTCGGTTTGGGCACACGCTCTTATCTTTTCAAGAAATTAGGAGAAAGCGGGTTTATGAAAATCCGCCCGTTATTTCCTTCAATATCTTTAATCGGAATGTACTTAATTGTTTTCTTAATTTTCCTTGAAAAAGCAAAGTTGATCGCAAGCAAACCGGTAATTGTATTAATAGCTCTTATTCCAATTGCTCTCTATTATTTGGTTGCCTTTTTGCTAATGACTTTTACGAATAAAGGCGTAAGAATAAACTACAAAGACCACATGGCTATTACATTTACGGCGGTAGGAAAGAACGAAGGAACGGCAATGGCAATTGCAATGGCAGCGGGAATGGGCGTAATGGCTATTCCACCCGCTGTAGTGCCGATTCTTCAAATTCCATTCATGATTGGTTACTTGAAATTGGCAAAGAAAGTTCAAGTTTATTTTGAAGAAAAAGAATTAAAACCTAATTCTATTTCAAACAACGATTAATAATCGATAAACGAGAAAAAGTTTAAGGAAAAGATAAAATGAATACAAAACCGGAAATAAAAATTTCAATTGCAAATTGCTCGGGACGTTCCAATATCGGACAAATGTCAGCTGAGATCGCTAAAAAGTTGGACTCCGCACTTCCCTACGCAAACATTAATTGCCTGCCGGCAATTTTCCCAAAATTAAAACCCGCCGAGAAATTCTTTGAAGCGGATGCAATTGTGGTAATTGACGGCTGCAACGAGGCTTGCGTTCTGAAGACAATTGAATTTGCTGGGTTAAAACCGGCTTTGCGAATTGCCCCGGACGAAGATTACGGAGTTGAGAAAACACCCGGCTTAAACTTTGACGAGAAAGTAATGAACAATATTGCCGATGACGTAATTAAAAAAGTTAAAGCGTTGGCTGAAAGAATAAAATTGGAAAAAGCGGAACTTAAAAACAATGAAGTCAAAGTTTAGCGCTTCGCTTGTATTTAAATTTAATTTAAAGGAGGAAAAAATGTTCAGAAAGATTTTATACCCGACTGATTTCTCCCCTTCGGCAAAAGGGGCGTTGGAATACATTAAAAAGTTGAAAGACGCCGGGACGGAAGAAGTAATTCTTCTCCATGTTTATGACGAACGCAACATCGAAGTTCATTGGGAAGTGGAAAGCGAACTTCATCCGGACGAATCAATAGAAAGAGCAAAGCACGAAGTCGTGAAGAAAATGCTGGAAAAAAATTACGCAAAATTGAAAGAACTGGAAGATGAAATTGCACATTATAATTTTAAAACCGAACTGATTGTGGAAGAAGGTATTCCATATCAAAAAATAATAGAAATTGCAAAACAAAACGATGTTTCTCTAATAGTAATGGGTTCGCACGGAGAACGCGGAATCGTTGAGAAGCTTTTTGGTAGCACAACGGGACGCGTTATCGCTCATGGTGAAACGCCTGTTCTCGTTACAAAACCCCGTAACGGAAACAATCATTGATTGAGTGAAATATAAAAGACAGTTGTCTCGTTCCACCTTATTTGGGGTGGGAAACTCTTTGCTTTTCGTCTATTCCAAATCAATTTTGGTTGTGGTAGAGCTTAAAAAAAATAATGAACGAAAAAAGATAAAATTTTTACAATATTGCATAATAATAAGGAGCGAAAATGATTAGCAGAATATTACTACCGACAGATTTTTCCGAGCATTCCCGCAAGTGCTTTGATTATATCATTAAGTTAAAAGATTGCGGAATCGAAGAAGTAATTATCATGCATGTTGTCGATTTAAAAATCATCAGAGAAACGGATATTATTTTTGACGGCGAAGTAGATGAAGATAAGGTTATTGAAAGGTCGATTAAACAGGCTGAAGAAAAGCTGAAAGTCTTTACGGAACCTTTGGCAGAAAACGGATTGCGAATTTCTTTTCTCGTAAAGATTGGAAATCCTTGTTCTGAAATTATCAGAGCCGCCGACGAGATGAATGTTTCGATGATTGTTATGGGACATCGCGGACATAATCTCGCCGAAGAATTGCTGTTGGGAAGCAACTCGGAAAAAGTAATACGGAAAAGCAGCAAACCGGTATTGCTGATTAAATAACGATTTATTGTTGTATGCTTTTTGATTAGAAGGAAAATTAAATGCTTTATATAATTGTTAGTTTGATAATTCTTGCCGCCTCGTTTCTTTTTTCGATGCTGGGGCTTGGCGGAGCGTTGGTTTACGTTCCTGTGCTGAAGTGGGCGGGATTTCCGCTTAAAGAAGTTGCAATTCCGCTTGCGTTATTACTAAACGGTTTGACAACGCTGATAGCGCTAATCGCGTTTACTAAAAACAAACTGGTGGATTGGAAGGGAGGCGCCGCCATGACCGTTGCGGCATTTATTTTCGCACCGGTCGGCGCGATTTCGTCGGAATATATTCCGGTGAAATCATTGTTGCTACTTTTCTCGGTAATGGTTTTGATAGCTGCAGGCAGAATGATGTTCACTTCAAAGCAGCCGGAGCCAAAGTCGATTATGAGTTTCAAAAAGAGAGCGATAATCGGCGCTTTGGTCGGGAGCTTTGCGGGATTTATCGCCGGTTTACTCGGAATCGGAGGAGGATTTATTATGGCTCCGCTTTTAATGTGGATGGGATATTCCACAAAAAAAGCTGCGGCAACTTCGGCTTTTGCCGTAACGTTTTCTTCCTTTTCGGGATTTCTCGGGCATGTTTCTCAAGGTCATTTTAATTGGACCTTAACCATATTGCTTACTGTTGCCGTAATACTCGGGGCAACATTGGGTAGTAATTTTATGGTGGCAAAAGCAAAGTCGAGCAGGGTTAAACAGATTTTTGCGCTTGTGCTTTTGGCTATTGCCGTTAAAATAGTTACGGGAATACTACTGTAAAGACGTTTTATAGAAGGCTTTGCATAATCTACTATATATGTCATTCTGAATGGAGCGAAGCGGAATGAAGAATCTCAAAACCGGTAATTATACCGAATTTAGAGATATTTCGGACGGCTCCCACCTTCGCTGTGGCGAACTCAATATGACAAATTTAAGTTATGCAAAGCCTTCT
>JALWEC010000142.1 GCA_027036655.1 Melioribacteraceae bacterium | reverse complement strand
TTACATTTCTCTCGAAAAAGGGAGATTTTATTACTTCAATAGATATCGAAATTGCCGACACCGAACAGAAAAGAATGCAGGGACTGATGTTTCGCGAGCATATGAATGAGAACCAAGGGATGCTCTTTATTTTCCCGCGCGAAGATTATCAGGCGTTTTGGATGAAAAACACGGTGATTCCGCTTGATATGATTTTTGTTAATTCCAAGAAAGAGATTATTAATATTCATAAAAACACAACGCCGTTTTCCGAACAGACTTACCCCTCAACCGCTCCCGCAATTTATGTAATTGAAGTCAACGCCGGCTTTACGGATAAGTACAATATTCAGCCCGGAGATAAAATTGTTTGGAGAGTTTTAAGATAAGTCGCAGTAGGAACATTAGCGGTTTGCCGCTGTTTTATCAATACGTTTTTTCAACAGAGTTATAAAGGGTAAATTAATATTCGAAAAGTGTTATTAATATTATTATTGAGCCAATTCTCAAATTTGATTTTTGCTCAGCAGTTTGAAACAAACCTGCAGCTCTATTTGAAGCTCGCCAAAACGATTTCAAATAAATTGGCGGAAACGCACAATATCTCCGCTTATCCCGACAGCGGTAATTACCCTGAATATTCGATACTCTACAACTCTTGGAAAAGGGGGAATAAATCAGACACATTAGAGAATCGGAAAATTAGAATCGATACCGCAATAACGGAATACTCCGATTTGTACAGAGACGGATTATTCGGCGATTACTATCTTGTAAGAAAATTGAAGCTGATTTACACGCCTGTTAAACAGCCGGCGATGCGCGATTCCGTGATAATTTCCGATACGCTCCTTTTCGATAATGTCTCGAAAATTGAAAACGGAGCTTTCCCTTTTACAAAAGGAAATTTGCCGGACGAACCGTTTTTCTCCTCTGTCCTGGAACCGATAATTTATGTGGGCGTTACAATCGGCGTTATTTATTTATTGTTTATCACGCGAAGTTAGTCGGTTTTAATTTTTAGTCGAAGGTTTTGCATAACCCAATGATATATCACCCGAAAAGCAGTCGGGGTAAATTCTGAATCTTGCAATATACGGGATAAAGAATCTCATAACTTGTATTTGCGCAAATCATAACTTAGAGATTCTTCTTCCGCCCAAAAACGGCGGAATCAGAATGACAACATTACATAAATCCCATATCTGTCATTCTGAATGGAGCGAAGCGGAATGAAGAATCTCAAAACCGGTAATTATACCGAATTTAGAGATTTTTCGGACGGCTCACACTTTCGCCAAGGTGGACTCAATATGACAAATTTAGGTTTTGCAAAGGTTTCTATTCTCTAATGAAATGAGAAGTTTTGAAAAAGAGTTGCAAAACTTTTCAAACAGTTGTGTGAAAAGGTTTGAGAGGAAATTAAAATTAGCTATTTTTAAAAATTATATTTTGATAACTTAAAGGAAAAATTGATGCGTAAAATTATTGCATTGTTTGCATTGCTTGTTTTAATAAATGCCTGTTCGACAAAGGTGGACAC
>JALWEC010000141.1 GCA_027036655.1 Melioribacteraceae bacterium | reverse complement strand
ATTCTATGATCCCTTTGTTTTCTAATGCCTTTTACAATAGAAATTGACCAAACTTGAGTAATCCCTTCGGGATTTAGAAAAAACTAAGAGCCGGATTGTTGCAAATCGACCACATGCAAGCTTGCCAATCTTCGCTTTTGGTGAACTGTGTTACAAAAAAGTGTTATTTCATTTTGTGAGATTTTCCACGTATTTTTTTGTCAAAAAATAACGGTTAAATTATTTTTTGGTGTGCCGGAAATATATTATTTATAAAACCATTCCAACTCTATCTACATACTTAGTTGAACTACTTCGTAGTTCATGGGATTTTTGGTTTTGTTTGCCTATGGATTTCGTCCATAGTTATTCAAATTGAAGCGCTTCGCACTTCCTGTTGCATAATCTTGCTTTGTTCGACAAATAAAATTGCTTCATACTTCCGAGCAAGTTATATTTTCACCGACTGCGAAGCAGTCGAATTTGAATAGCCCCGAACAAAGTTCTGGGGGTACAAATAAAAAAAACACCACAACTGCGGAGCAGTTGAACTTTAAATAACGCAGAGAGAAATTCGGTTAAATTAAATTTCCTTAGCATATCAAAAAATAATTTAACCGGATTTCTTTTTATCAAAAAGTTATCTCTTTTTATTAAATTCATAAATTAAATATCATGGATTTGTTATGAAAGAACGAACCTCCTTTTTTTTCTTTTTGATTATATTTTTTATCGCTCGAACTTTACCCGCGCAAAATTTCACGGTCGCTAAAACCGAACCTCCGAACTGGTGGACCGGAATGAAGTGGAATAGAATCGATTTAATGGTTTACGGAGAAAATCTTTCAGGAGTTACCGTAGAATCCGATGACGACGCTCTTGAAATTCTCAAAACCGACAACACTCAAAACGGCAAATACATCTTCGTAACCGTAAGAATTTCCCCGGATATTTCTCCCGGAAACTACAAATTAATTTTCGAGAAGAATGATTTAACCGTAGAAAAATACTTTCCCGTTCTTGCGAGAACAGAAAAACCGGAAGAGCATCTCGGTTTTAATCCGCACGATGTAATTTATTTAATTACTCCCGACCGCTTTGCCGACGGCGATACAACAAACGACCGCTCGCCCGACGGCATGCCCGACCAATTCGACAGAAGCAAAGAGCTTTCACGACACGGAGGCGATATTGCCGGAATAATAAAGCATCTCGATTATCTCGAATCTCTCGGCGTTACCGCGCTCTGGATTAATCCGCTTACTACAAATAATACCGGTATAAGTTACCACGGTTACGCTTCAACCGATTTTTACGGTATTGATCCTCGTTTCGGCAAAAATGAGGATTACAGAAATCTTGTGTCGGAAGCGCACAAACGGGGGATGAAAGTTATTCTCGACCACGTTTCCAACCACATAGGATTAAACCATCCTTGGATGAAGAATCTTCCTTATCCCGATTGGATTCACGGGACAGTGAAAAATCACATGAACGCGATGCACGAAAAGATGAGCTATTTCGATACGCACGGCGCAAACGAAG
>JALWEC010000140.1 GCA_027036655.1 Melioribacteraceae bacterium | reverse complement strand
CTCAAGTTTGGTCAATTTCTATTGTAAAAGGCATTAGAAAACAAAGGGATCATAGAATTATTAGGGTTCGTGTATTGATATTGTAAGTTAACGAAGTGGGAAAAATTCAAGTCAATAGCTCTAGAGTATAATTGACTTCTAATAACATTCAAAATATCGCCGGTAGTTTTTCTGTTAGACTTTTTATTAGGATACCATTTAGCTCTGGGTAAAGAGTTTATTGAGTCGTACTGCGCTGTTTTAGAAGCGGCAAGTAATAACAAGGCGTAAACAGCGACAATAAAGCTCGGGAGTTTTTCGACGGCGTCCTTAGTCCTTACATGTGCCTCGCCGGAGCCGAACAATGATTTTTCCTCCTTAAAATTAACTTCAATTTCCCACCTCCAGAGATAAGCTTGTAAGAGTTTTTCTATATCTAAGTTCGGATCGGTGCATATTAGGTAGGCGGGTTTTCTATAGAGCCGTCGTGAGTTTTTCGTTAGCCGGTAAGCAAGCGGACGAATAACGACTAATTGTACATTGTTTTTACTTGATGCTCGCCAGCGAATATTCCTAAGAATCTTAACGTCAAACTGATGGACTTTACCGGCGGCGTAGGCTTCGACTTGTTGCCAAGGGATGTCATTATCTTTTCTTATTTGTTCGGGAGTAGGAAGCAGCTCGCCGTAAATTCTTTTTCTACCTCTATTCTGTTTTTCTTCGGGCAATGCGTAAATACGACTATCTTTTCTAATACGTCCAATTATTGTAACCCTTTCGGGTACCTCCTTGATTACGGTTCTATTGGTATAACTTCCGTCAACGCTAATAACGAGCTGACGGCCATTAGCCCCCATGGTATCGATGCTTTTTCGTAAGTCTTTGATTCTCTGAACTCCCTTAAGGCTAAGGTTGGCTTGCTTTTGGGCTTCCTTATATTCGTCCCAAACTCTTTGTGAGTCGTTCTTCCGTGGCTTCTTTGCCGTAGGACAATGATGAATATCAACCGGAATAGCTCGTGAAATGCAAGCGCTTTGATTATCGGGTAAAGCAATTGATAGTTGAAGAAACCTTTGACCCCAAAGGAAGTTAGTATGGAATGGAGGTCCAAGCGGGTCTCTTCTCCATGCTGTCCCGCTAACTTTTTTCCCGGTTTTCTTAAAAATAGTATCATCCATATGAGCGTAAATAGCTTGCTGTTGGCTCAACTGCTCTTTAATTAGTTTTTCTTTGATAACGGTGAAAATCTCATCAACGTTCATTCTTTCTCCCTTGAATAAACGATAAGCAGAAGACCAGTCCTTAAATTGTTCTCCCGAAGCCGTAAGCAATCCGGTGAGAGTATGCTTAGAATTACAATTAAGTAAGCCGTAAGCAATCTTGCGGGCTCGTTGAGCTGTTCGTGATTGGGAAAAAGCGTTTCCAAGTTGAGAGAATAAATAGTCGAACTCCTCTAAGACTGTTTGTCTTGAAGTTTTTTTTTACCCTCGGTATTCTTCTGTTTTGGAGTTCTTTTAAGTGTAAGTTTGTTTTTGTTTTCTATAATCCATTCGACTACTTCCCCCTTGTCAAATTCCATAGCTTGTGCTATTGCCGATGGAAAATTAATATACCACTGTTCACTTTTAGTTCTCTTAATCAGTTGAATTTTTGTTGGAAATCCCATATGTACCTCTCTAGTTGTATAACTAGATGCAATATGCGAAATATTTCCCTTTTTTCCTAATCTTTTTTCTCTTTTTTTTTCTTCTCTAGTAAAATGCCAAACTCAAGAGAAGCGCAAAGCGCTTCAATTATAATAACTACGGGGAAACAAGCGCTCGCTAAATGTTCAAAACCGATTTAACTGCTGAGGTTTAATATTCAGGAGATTGCCGCGCCAATCCCGACAAGTCGGGATTGTCTCGCAATGACCGAGTGTTTTTGACACCGTCTCGTCACTGCGAAAAAGTCCGAAGGACGACTGTGGCAGTCTCATTGAAAAACACTTCATTGCCGAATATTCAAAAGGGGTTTAGCGAATAAAGCTCAATATTTAGCGCTAAGCCGCTTTTCTCTTAACAATAACCCCGAGCACCATAGCAAGCAAATTGGAGAAAATTACGCCGAGCAGAATGTACAGCGTCCAGGCAATATTTGTAAATAGCACAATGGCAATCATAAAAAGAAGAGTAAAACCAAAGACAATCAACCCGATATTTTCATCGCTTCTTTTTTGCCGCAAGCCGAGTAAAAATAATCCGAGTAAAGCTCCGTATGTAAATGAAGCAATCCCGAGAGCAAGCTCAATAACGCTGCTTGAAGAGAACGAAAAAAACATCGCGGAACCAATCAGAAGGAACGCCCACAAAACCGAAAATCCTCGAGAAATAAAAAGCTCTTTTTTACTCTCGAGTTTCGTTACGTCCGGATAGAACAAATCATAAACCGAGGATGAAGCCATTGAATTAATCGACCCGGCAATTGTTGAAATAGCCGCTGCGAATACCCCGGCGATAATTAATCCCGAAAAACCGTTCGGAACGTTTTCAATTATAAATTTGACAAAAATCTCATCCGATTTAATCCCGGTCTTACCGTAAAAAGCATATAATCCCAATCCTATTATGAGAAATAAAGCCATTTGCAAAAAAACGAGAATTCCGCTTGCAATTACCGCTTTTTTGGCGTCTTTCAATTTATTAATTGAAAGAAGACGCTGAATTATAAGCTGGTCGGTTCCGTGAGAAGCCATTGAAAGAAACGCGCCGCCAATTACTCCGCTAAGCAGAGTATATGGTTTTGAAAAGAAATCGGAAAAGGAACCGGAAAAGCCGAGGTCAATCAACTTGAGTTTATGATGCGCCGAAGCCAAAGAAAAGATTTTATCCAAACCATCGGGCGAAAGCATATGTACGATATAAAACCCCGCAAAAAGCGCTCCCCCGATGTAAATAAACATCTGCCAAACGTCCACCCAAATTACGCTTCGCATTCCTCCGAGCGTTGAATAAAGCAGAGCGATAACGGCGATTATAACTATCGCGTAAAAATAGTTGATATCGAGCATCAGTTTAAGCGGAATTGCAGTGGCAAAAAGCCTAACGCCGTCGGCGGCGATTCTTGTGAAAAGAAAAGAAACCGAAGCCGCTTTTCTTAATCTTTTACCGAATCGCCGTTCAAGAAATTCGTATGACGTAGAAAGTTCACCCTTGAAAAAAGCCGGGAGAAAAAATATCGCCACCAAAATTCTGCCGATTATGTAACCGAAAACGACCTGCAGAAAAGTGAGATTTGTCAGATAAGATAATCCGGGGACTGAAATAAAAGTAAGCGTGCTTGTTTCGGCGGCGACAATTGAAAACGCCACAGCCCACCACGGAATTTTTCTTGCACCAAGGAAGTAATCGTCGGCTGTCCTGATTTTTCGGCGTGTAAAGTATCCGATTAATGGAAGCGAGAAAAGGTAAAGAATAATAACGGCGTAATTAAGCTCCAATTGAACGCTTCCGCTAAATAGTATTGATTATACTCTTGGCGGCGTCAACGGTATCGGCAAGAGTTAAAACTTTGTCTAACTGCGAAATTTCAATCAATGTCTGAACGCTTTTCCGCGCGGCGGCAATAATTAATTTGCCTCCGACGCCGCGAAGCATTCTAAACGCCAGCAAAATAGCGCTTAATCCCGAACTGTCGCAATATTCAACATCCGAAAGATCGAAAATCAGCTTCTTAACATCCTCGGTGTTCAGTAAAATCGTAAGTTCCCCTTTAACCAATCCGGCGATCTGAGAATCAAATCTCGGTTCGGTGATTTTAAAAATCACTAAGTCGTTTTCTCTCTTAATTTCGTAGTTGAAATACTCTTCCATAGCGTTCTCTTAATTTTAAAACATCTGTAGTGAATTTAATAAATTCCTGCAAGAATTTTCATAATTTGTTTTGTCTGCGTCAAACAACAGGTTGAAAATCTTTTCCGAATTCTCCTTTTCAAAAAGCGCGATTTTAATTTCCGCTATCGTATTAAGAGCAATCGAGGAATAGAAAGAGGACTCGTTCAAAGTCAAATCGATAAAAATATCATAGCTTTTTTTCTTCAGATCTTCAATCAAAGAGGGCGCAGCCAATCCCAAATTGGAAAGGGACACGGGACTAACGGTAATGAATTGATATTCAAAATTGTTCGGGAGCAAATTCCTTTTGTGATCGGGCAAAATCAAGGTTACGTTCTTTTTATGAATCTTCACAAAACGAGCGACATCAAAAGCCGATCTGAAATACAAATCTTCCTCCGGCAATAAAATCAGCGTGTCAACGGCATTTCTAAAAAAACCGGAAAATTTTCTTTCAGAGATTTTGCTTTTTTTAATCTCGCGGGAAAGGAGTTTCTCGCCAAGTTTTATTTTAATGTCGTCAACTATTTTCAAAAGTAAATTAATCCTTATTATTCAATCTGTTACGAAATTCTTTGAATCAGTATAAATAAACCTACCTAAAAACCGTTAAAACGGTTCAGGTCTTTACACTTGTTTTCATTAACCCACGACTTAAGTCGTGGATTAATAATAGCATAATAGCTTAACAATTCTTATAACCGTTGTAACGGTTTATAATATTGATGTTTATTCAATGAATTACCTTTTTTAAGTGAACTCACAAATATTAATTTTATCTTCTTCTCCCGTTGTGATGGGGACAGAATGACATTTAATGCTTAGCTTAATTTTAATTTGTCATTCTGAACGGAGCGCAGCGCAGCGGAGTGAAGAA
>JALWEC010000139.1 GCA_027036655.1 Melioribacteraceae bacterium | reverse complement strand
TTCGCCCCCAACAAAAAGCAGTTGGGGCAAGCTTGGCGAACTCAATATGACAATTTTAGGTTATGCAAATGTTTCTCATAAAAAATAAAGATTTAAATTGTAACATAATCTTTCAATAATTAAAAAGAGCATCATAGAAAAAACATTTAGAGAAGAACAGAAAGAATTTTTTGCAAAATATCAAATTGAGCATAAAGACGAATATTTATTCAAATGGTTTAATTAATGAATCCGAAGGATTCAAATATGTATAATGATACAATGAAATAATTATATACGACCCCAACGGGGTCGAATGACATTTAGCAATCGAATTTTTATAAATATGTAATCCCTTCGGGATTGAATAAACTAAACAAAAATTATGATAAATTTAACTGCCGTCAAGAACTATTTCTTGATGAAAAACATTTCAACCAAATCTGTTATGGAGCGCTCCTCGACAACAGAAAGAATTGCCGTCGCCGAGAATGTTGATATTGTTGTTCTCTATAACGGAATTACGGATGAAGAGTATAAAAAGTTAAATAAAATGGGAAAGAATGTTTTCATAGAAGGCTTTGTGTAACTTAATTTGTCATTCTGAGTCCCGACAAAGTCGGGAAGAAGAATCTCAAAACCGGTAATTTTACCGAATTTAGAGATATTTCGGACGGTTTACACTTTCGCCCCCAACAAAAAGCAGTTGGGGCAAGCTTGGCGAACTCAATATGACAACTTTAATTTTTGCAAAGGTTTCTTTTAATAACCGCTAAGGCTTTTCGAAAAACATTTTAGCTTTAGTATAACGACAGAAAAAAATATTGTTAAATAATTTCAGGTGATTTAATGAATCTCAGTACTGTTGATATTATAATAATTGTAGCGTACATACTTCTCGTATTTCTTTCCGGAACATTTGTTAAGAAATATATCAAAGACATCGAAAACTTTCTCGTAGCGGGACGCTCAATGGGATTTTATCTCGGAATCATTTCCTTGATGTGTACCGAAATCGGGATGATAACTTATATTTATTACGCGGAGCTTGGCTTTAAAGCGGGGTTCGCCGCGCTCGTAGTCGCTTTTCCGCCGGTTCTGGCATATCTGCTTCTCGGAAGGACCGGATTTGTAATCAAGCCGCTCCTTGAGATGAAAATTTCGACAATACCGGAATTTTTCTCCCGCAAATACAGTCACGGCGTGCGATTTTACATCGGAGTGATAATGGCGGTGGGAGGAATTCTGAACTTTGGAGTTTTCCCCGGAGTTGAAGCGAACTTTATCAATATTGTTACCGGAATTCCACACAACTACATTCTTGTTACAATGGTTGTTATGTTGACGATTGTTCTTCTTTACACGCTTGTCGGGGGAATGGTTTCGGTTATTGTAACGAATTACGTTCAATATGCGCTTCTGAGTTTCGGTATGATTTTCATTACGGTTTACGGCGTTTATGATATCGGCTGGAGCAATATTGTTAATGCGGTTTCGACAAACTTGGGAGAAAAAGGGATGAACCCGTTTTTCCCGGACGCTTGGAA
>JALWEC010000138.1 GCA_027036655.1 Melioribacteraceae bacterium | reverse complement strand
AAGATTTGGGGAACAGAAATTTGTTCCCTTTTTTTTGTTATAAGTACTCCTTAGTGGATGGCCATTCCACTTTAAACTTAAAATCCATAAAGTTTTTGAATTATAGTAATTGCTCAAACTCGAAGTTGTTATGAATCCGCTAATTTATTTGGCACATAGTCCGTCACGGCG
Source organism: Melioribacteraceae bacterium (assembly GCA_027036655.1). Classification (GTDB taxonomy): domain Bacteria; phylum Bacteroidota; class Ignavibacteria; order Ignavibacteriales; family Melioribacteraceae; genus WGAL01. The sequence goes on along the minus strand of JALWEC010000138.1, from coordinate 1,365 downwards.
GAATGCAGCATTTCAGCTCTTTGTTGTTTTTTTATCCCGAAGGGATTACATATCGATAGAATTATGTTCACATTAAGTCATACGACTCCCACGGGGTCGTATATATTTAATTATAGATATATGAATCCTTCGGATTCAATTTTTAAAGTTGAATTTATTCCCATATAGAACAAACGGAATCATTAAATTTGTTTTATTTACACAATAACCGGGACATATTTTTCTCTCTTCTCTTAGCAAAATATGCAACAATGAACTGTTCTTATCCGAAACTTCCGATTGAAAAATGTTTACTGACAATTTTGAAATAAAACAATCATCGAATTTTCAATACTTGCCGAATATTTAAAACCTCGAAGTTTTTAGCAGAAACAATTTTGGATATGATATATCAGCATTAAATTCTCCGTGATGCAATCGCTTGATTTAGTATTATAAAAAGTTTACTTTATAATTAAAATATTTTATTATCCTAATCGGAATGAGAGTAAAACTAATATCCATATTGTTATTGATTTTTCTTTTTGGCTGTATCAAAGAAAAAAGGGAAGTTAAAACGGCTTCGGTCGAAACCGTTTCAATGGAAAATTACTATTCTGATCTCCGGCAAATTAAGCAGCGTGATACGCTCATCGCCTTAACGGGATTTAACGCCTACAGCTATTTTATTTATCGCGGTCAGCCGATGGGCTACGAATACGAACTTCTTAATCTTTATGCAAAGCACCTCGGGGTTCATCTTAAAATAAAGGTACTAAGAAATATCAACGATATGTTTTCTTCGCTAATTAGAGGAAACGGAGATATAATCGCATACAACTTAACGGTAACCAGCAAACGAAAAAAGCTCGTGGCTTTTACGGAACCTCTGACGACGACAAGACAAGTTCTGATTCAGCGTCGTCCCTTCGGCTGGGAAAGGATGACTTTAGACCAAATTAAACAAAATCTGATTTCATCTCCCATTGATTTAATAGGGAAAGAAATCTGGGTAAGAAGCGGCTCGGCTTATATCGTAAGGTTAAAACATCTCTCCGAGGAAATCGGAGGAAAAATATTTATTAAAATTGCTCCTCCGGAAATGACAACGGAAGACCTGATAAAAGAAGTTTCGGAAGGAAAAATTGATTACACTGTAGCCGACGAAAATATCGCTCAGCTGCAACAGGCATATTATCGAAACATCGATTTTTCGGTTCCTCTTTCTCTTCCGCAGCAAATCGCTTGGGCTGTTAGGAAAACTTCGGTTGATCTTTTGCGAGACTTGAATAACTGGCTCTCCCGCGAAAAGAGAAAAATTGAGTATTATGTTATTTACGACAGATACTATAAAAACCGGCTTGCATTTCGCAGAAGATTGCGCAG
>JALWEC010000137.1 GCA_027036655.1 Melioribacteraceae bacterium | reverse complement strand
AGTTTATTTGGAGAGTTAATTAAAAATTGTTTAATTTGTATTTAATCTATTTTGATATTGCAAAATGATAAAACTCAAAGAAGTTACTATTGATAAATATAAAGTATTTACATCTCCTCAAACCGTAAGGATTGAAGATGATATTACCGCTTTAGTCGGATTAAACGAATCGGGCAAAACAGCTTTTCTCGAAATTCTGGCAAAAATAAATTTTTTCGATAAAGATTCCTCCTTCCAGTTCAATAAACTTACTGATTTTCCTCGCCATCTTCTAAAAGCTTACGAAGGTAAAATCGACGACTTGGAAGTTGCCGTTTGTAAGTTTAAAATTACGGACGGGCTTGCGGAGCTTATCTCAAAGGATGTTGGCGAAGGAACTTTGGCAGACGATCATTTTTATTTTGGAGCAAAATATAACAATTGGCAAGTCTGGCGTGATTTTGAAGTTGATATTAAAGCGTTTCTCCGTTATAATCTGAGCGATTACCTCGGAGAAAAGGATGTCGAGGCGTTCATCGACTCCGTTGAAAGTTTTACGGAAATTCCCGAGCGGGCGGTTACAGTTGAAAATCCTCGCACAAGAAAAGCCGTTAATGATTTGTACAACTATATTGTCGGCTCTGCATACCCTTGGCCCGACTCGTTAAAAGGATACATCGCTAAAAAATGGCTTCGTCCCAACCTTCCTCTTTTCTGGTATTTTGATGAATATTATTCTCTGCCGGATAGAATTAATCTGAATGATTTGGCAAGTTCCGACGCGGACGACGAATCGTACAGAACTTCAAAAGCGCTTTTTAACCTTGCTAAAATTAACGTTGACGATTTGCTCCACACGGAAAATTTCGAGAAGTATATCGCCGAGTTAGAAAACACAGCCAATTTAATAACGGATAAAATTTACAGTTATTGGTCAACTAACAAAAATCTTGAGCTTGAGTTTGAAATTGAAATCGAACGACATCAAAAGAAGATGGGGAAATTTTTCAAGAACACGGAAGATTACGAAATCCGATATCTCAATATTCGGATTAGAGATAAATTCAATCGCGTTTCCCTTCCTCTTAACAGACGCAGCAAAGGTTTTAATTGGTTCTTTTCTTTTATTATATGGTTCAGTCAGATTGAGAAGGATGAAAAGACAGACTATGTTTTGCTGCTTGACGAGCCCGGACTTAATTTACACGCGGTTGCTCAAGCGGATTTATTAAGTTTCCTGAAAGATTTATCGAAAGAATACCAGGTAATTTACACTACTCATTCTCCCTTTATGCTGCAAAATAAGGACTTGAGCAAGGTGCGTACAATCGCCGATTTTCAGGACGGTTCGATTATTTCCGATGTTGAAAACGAGGACGACCCTGAAACGCTGTTCCCGATTCAGGTAGCAATAGGCTACGACATTGCGCATAATATGCTGATAAAGAAGAAAAATCTTGCCGTTGAGAGCGTTTCCGATTTAATTGTTTTAACGGTTTTTGCCGAATATTTCCGGTCTCAGAATGAGCCGTCCCTCTCTTCCAAGATTGCGATTAC
>JALWEC010000136.1:1625-4760 GCA_027036655.1 Melioribacteraceae bacterium | reverse complement strand
TTCCATCTTCGGGATTTGCCCGGTTCCTACCATTGAATCGCGATTTACCAGAAGAGGCGGAATCACTTCCGTGTATCCGTGCTTTTGAATATGCAAATCAAGCATAAAATTAATCAACGCTCTTTCGAGCGCGGCGCCTTTTCCAACATAAACCGGAAAACCGCTTCCGGTAATTTTTGCCCCTCTGTCAAAATCGAGAATGCCGAGTTTTTTCCCAAGCTCAAGATGATCTTTTAACTCAAAATCTTTTTCGTAAACAAATCCGTCAGGCTCCCATCTTCTAACCTCAACATTGTCGTTTTCATCCTTCCCTACAGGTACCGATTCATGCGGCAAATTGGGCACCCAAAGCATCTTCTCATTCAGTTTTTCTTCTGTTTCTCTTAACTCCGCGTCAAGCCCCTTTATTTTTTCGGAAACGGATTTCATCCGGCTCATAATTTCCGTTGCGTCCTTACCTTCCCTTTTCAGAACGCCAATCTCCTTTGATACGCTGTTGCGTTCTGCTTTAAGAACTTCAACTTCGTTTAATATTTCTCTTCTTCTTTTATCAAGGACTAAAATTTCGTCAACCGTATCTTTTTCATTTTTATTTTTTATACCGGTTTTTACAAGCTCCGGATTTTCACGGATAAATTTTATGTCTAACATTTTTCCTCTTACTTAACTACTATGTTATATATTTTATTTTTGACGTAAATCTCTTTAACGATAGTTTTCCCGTCCGTGTAATTTTTAACCTTTTGATCGGCAAAAACAACTTCCCGAACTTCTTCCTGCGGTAAATCAATCGCCGCCTGAATTTTGGCGCGGACCTTTCCGTTTATCTGTACAACAATTGTCGTTTCATCCTTAACCAAAGCGGATTCGTTAGGTTCAAACCAAACAGGATTTTTAAATAGCGAATTTCCCTCGCCAAGCATTTGCCATCCTTCTTCGGCAAGATGAGGCGCCAGCGGAGCAAGCATTGTGGTAAATCTTCTGAGAACGTAGGCTTTCAAATCTCCGCCGCAATTTTTGAAATTATCTAAAATAGAATTTTTCAGTTCCATCATTCCGGAAATTACGGTGTTAAATCTGAAATCGTCAATTTCAGGTTCATAGCGTTTGAGTATTTCATTTACCTTGTAGTAAACCGCCTTTTCATTCTGATTCAATTCTTTCAGATTAAACTCCAATCTATCGGAAGCGGTATTAAAAATATTTTTGTTCTCTTCAAAGAGCTGATACGACTGCTGGACGAACCTGTCTATTCCCGTTATGCCTTTGTCGCTCCAATCTCCTCCGTCACGATATGGACCCATAAACATAAGATACATTCTGAAAACATCCGTACCGTATCTGTCAATAAATTGGTTGGGGTTAACCGTGTTCCCTTTTGATTTCGACATCTTGGCGCCCTGGTTCGTGATTGTCCCTTGGTGAATAAGGCGCGTAAAAGGTTCGTCGCTTTTTACCAAACCGATATCCCGCAGAAACTTGTGAATAAACCGGGCATAAAGCAAGTGCATGGTCGCATGCTCGGCGCCGCCTACATAAGTGTCAACAGGCGTCCAATTATTTGCCAATTCGGAATCAAACATTCCTTCCGAATATTTCGGATTAAGATAGCGGAGATAGTACCAAGAAGAATCTACAAAAGTATCCATTGTGTCGGCGTCCCGCTTTGCAGGTCCGCCGCATTTGGGACAAGTAGCGTTTATAAACTTTTCGTTACGAGCCAAAGGAGAAGCGCCGTGAGGTTTGAAATCAACTTCGTAGGGAAGCTTAACCGGTAAATCTTCTTCCGGAACCGGAACTTCGCCGCACTTTTCGCAATAAACAACGGGAATCGGCGTTCCCCAATATCTCTGACGGGAGATGAGCCAATCACGGAGTTTGTAGTTAACCGTCGCTTTTCCTTTCCCTATTTCTTCAAGATATTTTGTTATCGCTTCTTTTGCTTTTACCGAATCCATTCCGTTAAACTTACCTGAGTTTACAAGAATTCCCGGTTCGGTGTAAGCTTCGGTCAGTTCGGCGTTTTCATTTTCTCCGGGCTTTAAAATAACTCGTTTGATTGGCAAGTCAAATTTTGTCGCAAACTCAAAGTCCCGTTCGTCATGTGCAGGAACAGCCATTACGCAGCCGGTTCCGTATGTAAGCAGAGCATAATCGGCAATCCAAATCGGAACGCGCTCGCCGTTTACAGGATTAATTGCGTACGCACCGGTAGGAACTCCTGTTTTCTCCTTTACCGTAGATGTTCGTTCAATCTCGGATAAAGTTTTAACCTTATTTTTATATTCTTCAACTTTTGATTTCTGTTCTTCCGTAGTGATTTTATTTACGATTTCATGCTCCGGAGCAACCACAACATAAGTAACGCCGAAAAGCGTGTCAGGTCTTGTGGTGAAAACGCTGATTTTCTCGTCATATCCTTCAATATCAAAATCAAGTTCGGTGCCGGTGCTTCTGCCAATCCAATTGCGCTGCATTGTTTTGGTTTTTTCGGGCCAATCTATTTTGTCAAGTCCGTCGAGAAGCTCATCCGCATATTTTTTAATATTAAAAAACCATTGAGTAAGTTCTTTCCTTTCCACAAGCGTACCGCATCTCTCGCAAGTGCCGTCCGCTTGAACTTGCTCGTTTGCCAATACGGTATTGCAAGAAGGACACCAATTTACAGGCGCATTTTTACGATAAGCCAAACCCTTTTTGTAAAGCTGTAAAAATAGCCATTGGTTCCATTTGTAATATTCGGGAACGCAAGTCATAAGTTCGGCGTTCCAATCGTACATGCAGCCCATGGTTTTAAGCTGTTCACGGATATCCTCGATGTTCTTAAGTGTGCTGTCCTGCGGGTGAACGCCTGTTTTAATTGCATAATTTTCAGCGGGCAAACCGAAAGCATCGTAGCCCATTGGCTCGAAAACGTTGTACCCCTGCATCTTTTTGAATCGCGCCCAAGTGTCGGTTGGTCCGTAATTATACCAATGCCCTATATGAAGTTTAGCGCCGGAAGGATAAATGAACATTACAAGCGCATAAATCTTTTTCTCTATATCGGATAAATCCGTTTTATAAGTTTCCTCTTTTTCCCAAATATTCCGCCATTTTTGCTCAATTTCTACAAAAGGATATTTCATAATATTT
>JALWEC010000136.1:0-1615 GCA_027036655.1 Melioribacteraceae bacterium | reverse complement strand
ATATTAATTCATTCTAATAATTTTTAAGGAGAGAGAAATTTTGTGATGTGAACTTTACCAAATAAAAGTAAAGGAAAAAAGAGTTGCATTAAATAAGTTCGATTTATATCTTTGAGTTCGTTTTTTCAAAAAGTTTTGGGCCTATAGCTCAGTTGGTTAGAGCATCTGACTCATAATCAGAGGGTCGGTGGTTCGAGCCCATCTGGGCCCACAATCCGCCACGGCGGATAAACCCTTGTAACTAAATAAGTTACAAGGGTTTTTTGGTTTTAAAATCTAATATTTTTGTTTATTTAATAAATTTTTAATGACAATTATGGATTTAAGTTATACAAAGAATTATGATTATAGAAACCTTTGCATAGCTAAATTTGTCATATTGAGTTAGCCACGCTTGTCCCATCTACTTTTCCTTGGGGACGAAAATGGAAGCCATCCGAAATATCTATAAATTCAGTTTAATTTCAGCTTCTGATATTCTTCTCCCGTTCTGTCTTAGCGGAGGATTAGAATAACTATTTATTAAGTTCTGCAATTCTTTCAAAATTTTAAAAGTTGAATCTCAGACTTTTTTCTATTATTTTTGTAAGTCTATGCGAGAGTGGCGGAATTGGTAGACGCGCTAGACTTAGGATCTAGTATCGGTAGATGTGGGGGTTCGAGTCCCCCCTCTCGTACCAACTGTTTTTTTTGAAATTAAACTATAATAACGAGGTTGACTTGGAAACAAAAGTAAATAATTTGTCTGATTATTTGAGAGAAATTGAAGTTAAGTTGAGCTATGATGAGATTAAACCGATAATTGACGAAGCTTACAAAGAAGAAAGAAAAAAAATCGCTATCCCGGGTTTCAGAAAAGGGAAAGCGCCCATGAACATGATAAAAAAAATGTACGGAGATTCGATTGAATACCGCGCAACGGAAGAAATCGCTGAAACTAAATTCTGGGACGCCATCGAAGAAACAAAATTGACTCCCGTTAATGTTCCCAAGCTTACGGATATTGATTACAAAGGAACCGACGGAATGACTTTCAAAGCTGAGTTTGAGGTGATTCCCGAAGTTACGATTAAAGATTACACCGGACTCGAAGTTGAAAAATTAACTTTTCCCGTTAAAGAAGAAGACATAGAAAAAGAAATCGAGAAATTATTAAAATCGAAAGCCGAATTTGTTGAAGCCGAAGTAGTTGAAGACAAAAACTACCGTATTACAGCCGACTTACAAAGAGTTGACGACGAGGGAAATCCTTTCGTAGAAATTGAACCTGCAAAAAACATGGTAATTGACTTAACCGAAGAAAATGTTAATCCGCAGATTGTTGAAGGCTCCATCGGTAAAAAAGTCGGCGACACTTTTACTTTTGATTTTGAAGACGAGCATAAACACGGCGAAGAAACTCACAAAGTTACTTACCATTACGTTGGAACAATAACAAAAGTGGAAAAAATTGTTCTTCCCGAAACTACGGACGATTTCATTAAAGATTTAACTGAAGGTAAAAACGAATCCCTCGAAGATTTGAAGAATGAAATCAGAAACAGCTACAAAACTTACTTCGAGCAGCAATCGGAAGAGCTGATGTTAAACAGCTTACTAAGTAAAATTTCAGAAA
>JALWEC010000135.1 GCA_027036655.1 Melioribacteraceae bacterium | reverse complement strand
TTCTAATAGATAAAGAATTTAGGAAAGAATTATCCTCCCATTTGAAAACTTATTCCAGAGAAAAAGGAATTTTTCTTAAGCAAAATTATGTTAATCCCGAACATGTTCACGCTTTAATAAATTTACCGACAAAAATTAGTATTGAAGAAACAATGCGATTATTAAAGGGGGAATCGTCGCATTGGGTAAATGAAAGAATTAATTTCAAATTTCAATGGAGAAGAGGATACGGTGCGTTTTCAGTGTCCGAATCTCAAATCAGTAAAGTCGTTAATTACATTGTTAATCAAGAGAAACATCACACAAAGAAATCTTTTGAAGATGAATATAAAGAGTTCATAAAATTATATAATATTTTATAACCAATAAACCGGTGAACCGGTTAGGTATTTCCTTTTTTCGCTACGACCAACGACTAAAAGTCGTTGGTTAACTATGGATGTTGATATTTAGAAAAGTGTTAAAAATCATTTTGAGTTTTATTAGAAAAAGAAAAAGCATACTGAAATCAGATGATAAATTTGATTAATGGATGAGATGAGAATTTAAAGGATTAAACAATTATTCGTTAAATGGATTAATAACATCAAAAAGAAGAGAAGTGCCAATTAACCCACGACTTTAGTCGTGGGGATTTGAGTAAATTAATATTAATAACCGGTTTACCGGTTTATGGGTTTATGGAGAACACAAATATAAAAAAACGCTTTTGATTAATTTCAAAAGCGTTTTTTTAATTCTAAATAGTAAATACATTAAGGAAGAAAAATTGCTGCGGCAATTACGGTCGTCCAAAGCCCGTCTTTATTGCCTCTTGCCGATTGAGTGATGTTAAAAGTGTTCACTATTTTTCCTGACATCTTAAACACCTGCTCTTTTTCGTTCCAAGCTTTATCGGCGTCAAAATCTATTCCGAGCGTTGTGGCTAACATGCTTGCGGCAAGGTCTTCGGCGTAGTCGCCGCTTCGTTCGCTTGTTTCTCCGTATGGATGATGCTCCGATAAATACCCGTACATTTTTTTATCTTTAGGAATTGCAACTCCTATTGAAGCGGCTAACTGCCGGTTCGGTTCGTTAGTTGCATTGCGAGCCATAACGGCATGTATTATTTGCCCCGGTTTTAATTCTTGCAAACCTTTCTCAACGGAGACTTTTTTGCAACCCACAGGATAAATACTGCTGACTGTTACAATATTGTATTTTTCAATTTTTGCATCGCGAAGAGCCAGTTCAAACGAAGCAAGATATTCTTTATCGCGCCCCACTCCCTTGGTGAAAAAAACTTTTTTCGGTACATACATAAAATCTATTCCTTATTTAACGATTACTTTCATGAATTTTCTTTTGCCGACTTTAAGAATAAAATCTTTTTCCGGACTAAATGAATATTTGGCGTCTGTGATTTTCTCTCCGTCAATCGAAACGCCTCCCTGTGTAATCAGTCGCCTTGCTTCGCCGCGGGAGGGAGCAAATTCGGCTTTCATAATTAAATCGAGAAGTGTAATCTCTTCCGAGGAATCAAGTTCCATTTCGGGCATTTCATCCGGAATTCCTTTTTTTACAAAAATCTTGTCGAATTCTTCTTCCGCTTTAACCGCTGCTTCCTTTGAATGATACATCTCAACGATTTTGCGGGCAAGTTTTCTTTTTAAATCGCGCGGATTGATATTCGGATTTTCCAGCGATTCCTTTATTTTTTTTAGTTCATCAATCGGCTCATCGGTTACAAGTTCAAAATAGGTGTAAATCAAATCATCCGGTATCGATAAAGTTTTGCCGTACATATTTTGCGGACTTTCATCAATTCCGATGTAGTTGTCGTAAGATTTACTCATCTTTTCCGTTCCGTCCGTGCCGACCAGCAGAGGCATTGTTAAAATTATCTGCGGCTCGATTCCATACTCGCGCTGAATGTCGCGTCCCACAAGAAGATTAAATTTCTGGTCTGTTCCTCCAAGTTCAACGTCGGATTCAATAGCCACCGAATCCATTGCCTGCGCAAGAGGATAAAGTATTTCGTGCATGCTGATTGGAATTCCGGATTTAAATCTTTTTGTAAAATCATCCCGCTCCAGCATTCTAGCAACAGTATATTTTGACGCAAGTTTTATTACGTCTTCAAAATTCATTTTACCAAGCCATTCGGAGTTATAAACAATCTTGGTATTGTCGGGATGAAGAATTTTGTAAGCCTGCGCAAGGTAGCTTTCCGCATTGGCTTTTGCTTCTTCAAAGGTTAGGGGAGGACGAGTTTGATTTCGTCCGCTCGGATCGCCTATCATCGCGGTAAAATCACCGATAATTAAAATTGCCTGATGTCCGAGTTCCTGAAACTGCGCGAGTTTTCTGAGAACTACGGAATGTCCGAGATGTAAGTCGGGGCGTGTAGGATCGCAGCCGAGTTTGATATTTAGAGGCTTGTTCTCTTTATATGATTTTGTTAATTTCTCTTTTAATTCTTCTTCGGGAATTACTTCAACCGCTCCCCGTTTTATTATTTGCAACTGTTCATCTACGGACAGAAATTTTATCTCTTTTTCCAAACCTAATCTCCTAAAGTTTTATTCTTCTTTCCAAATTTCTTTGCGCGTCTCTTTTGGCAATGTCTTCCCGCTTATCGTAAGTTTTTTTACCTTTGGCAACGGCCAGCTCAACTTTAACTTTTCCGTTCTTAAAATATAACCGAAGGGGAATCAGAGTATTCCCTTTTTCTTCAACCGCTTTTCTTATCTTTCTGATTTCACTCTTATGTAAAAGCAATCTTCTTTTGCGCGTTGGTTCATGGTTGTTAATATTTGCCTGTTTATAAATCCCGATATAAGCGTTAACCAACCACACCTCCCCATTTTGAATTGTTGCGTAAGCGTCAGTCAAATTGGCGTTACTCTGCCTAAGGGCTTTAACTTCGGAGCCGACAAGTGAAATTCCCGCCTCGTAAGTCTGCAGAATATGATATTCATGACGGGCTTTTCTGTTAGTGGTAATATTTTTATTATTTTTATCTTCAGCCATAATAAATAGAGTTCCAAATTTATTTCTATGAATTGCAATATGCAAACTTAAAATGAAGCAAAGAGAATTATTTATTAAAATTCAGATAAAATTGATATTTTTGTAAATAAAAATTGCAGTATAAAATGAAAATTGATTTAACATTCTTACCCGATGAAATTATACCCGACAGCATAAGAGAATTAATGCACGAGGAATTTGAATATCCCTATGTTGATGAAAAAATTTACGCCAAAAATTTTCTAAAGAGCAAAAGACCTGGGCAGGAGGCAAGTCCTCCGGATGAAATCAGAGAAAAACGGAGAGAAAATTTTTATCGGCTTGAGCGTGAGTTGATTGATTTGGGCTGCAAAATGAAGAAGGCGCACAAGGAAGAATTAGCCGAGGAGATTTTCAAGTATCTTGTTGAGATGGGGAGCAAGTTCGCCAAGCCGAAAGAAGAGCTTGTTAAATATTATCAAAAGACGAATAACAAACGCTGCATGAAATGGATTGTTAAGAGAATTAACGACCAATTAAGATGCGAGCATGTCGAAGAAGAAAACAAGAAGCTGAAGAAGTTAAAGAAAAAAATAGAAACAGCTTCCGCCAAAAAGAAACGGACAAAAAAATAATCGATTCTACCGGTTTTTGTATAGTAAACTTTGCATAACTTTAATGTATCATTCGGACCCTCCGCATCCAACGAAAAGCAATTAGAGCAAGCTTGGCGAACTCAATATGAAAACTTTAGGTTTTGCAAAACTCTCTTTAATTTATTAGAAATACGCACTTATTAAACCGGAATTTTTATGAAAACCGAAGCTAAAAAATATAACGCAATTAAGTTGCTTCTTGGAGTTACCGAAGAACTGATAACGCTTATTCTTCTTTTGTTAATTCTCGCGTTGGGTTACTCAAATCAAATTTTTGGTTGGGCGGCTTCAATAAGCGGGAACGATTACATCCGGATGATTTTGTTTGTTGTTTTTCTCGGTTTGATTATCGGTCTTATTACATTCCCAATTAGCTTTTATGCCGATTATATTCTTGAGCATAAATATAACTTATCTAACCAGACTTTAGGGAAATGGATTTTAGAAGAGCTTAAAGGATTGGGAGTCGGAGCGGTAATTGGGCTTCCTGTTATAATCTTCTTCTATTTTACTTTGAAAGAATATCCCGACTTATGGTGGCTGATTTTCGCTCTCTTTATGTTCATTTTTTCTGTGATACTGGCTCAAGTATTTCCTGTGATTATTATGCCCCTTTTCTATAAAGTTGTTCCTTACGATAACGAAGAATTAAAGAACCGGATTGTAGAATTGGGTAAAGGAGCGGGGCTGAATGTTGAAAACATTTACACTTTCGATATGAGTAAAAACACGAAAAAAGCAAATGCCGCATTTACAGGACTGGGAAAAACCAAACGAATAATTCTCGGCGACACTCTTGTGCAAAATTTCAGTAATGATGAAATTGAAACCGTAATCGCCCACGAACTGGGACACTACAAGAAGAAGCATATTATTAAAAATCTTGCTATTTCAACGCTCTTCAGCTTCCTGATTTTTTATCTGATTAATTTACTTTATAGATTATCCCTGCCCTGGTTTGGATTTACGAATATTTCGGATATTCCCGTACTTCCGCTGATTGCCGTCTGGGGAATTTTAATCGGGTTGTTTACAACTCCTTTAACAAACGCACTCTCAAGAAAGTTTGAGTTTGAAGCCGATGAATATTCGGTAAAAGTTACCGGAAAGCCGGAGG
>JALWEC010000134.1 GCA_027036655.1 Melioribacteraceae bacterium | reverse complement strand
ATCGGGAATATCTGAATTTTTATTCGCTTACGGATAACGATACCGGCGTTGTCGCAATCGGGAACGATGCGGTAAAAATCAAGCTGGTCCGTGCCGGAAATGAAGTTAAGCGGGATATGATTTTTCGCACGGAAAAGATTTCGCGCTTATTCAGAAAGCTGATAGGCTTAAAGAAGAAATTTGCGGAACCGATGCACTTGGATAACAACGAAAAACTTACCTTTACTATCTTTGACCCTGACAGCAATCAAATTACTTTCATCGAGAATTAATTTAGGCGGCGGTATGGATTTATTGTTTCGATATGATCGAAAAATTTTCTATTTCCTGACGCTCTTTTTTTTTATTGCCGCTTCTTATCCTCTTTATTCGCAAGTTAAAAATGAATCGGATAAATTCAATAGTTATTTTTCATTTTCCTTCGATAACGATGTTTACTTCAATACGGACAAATATTACACCAACGGATTTTATTTTTCGTTTTCTGGAGAAAGAGAAAAGTTAAGCGGAGTTGAGAATTATATCTTTCCGTTTCACTCCGGCGGAAAATATTTTTCCGCATCACTGATTCAGCGAATTTTTACTCCGGCTGATTTTTCAACGGCAGACGTAAAATACGGCGACAGACCTTTCGCCGCAAACTTGCTGTTTCGATATGCATTACGGAATTTTGACAGAGCCGAAAAGTTGATTATTACCGAGCGCGTTTCGATTGGAGCGGTGGGGAAGTACGCTTTCGGGAAAGAAGTGCAGAACGGAATCCATTCCCTGCTGCCACATTCTTCGGATGTACCCGGCTGGGAAAACCAAATTTCCGGCGGGGCGCTGTTGTGCTATTTTGCGAGTGTCGAGAAAAATATCTTGATGAACGGAGACTTTCTCGTAAATTTTTCGTCTTGGGGAAAACTCGGAACGCCTCAAACTGCGGCGGGAATTAAAGCTCGTCTTCTTGTTAATTCAACCGGAAGTTTTTTCAAAGCTCCTTTTTACGCTTCAAAAAAATCGTTTAACTATCAAGCCGATTTCTCGGCGGGAGCGTTCTACAAATTATACGACGTAAACCTTCAGGGAAATCCGGTTTTTGATTTTTCTCCTTATCGAATAGGAAAAATAAAACGCATACTTTTTCATTCCGAAGCGGGGTTGCAGATTAACATAAGTATGTTTGTCATTGAAACAAAGGTCTATTTTTTAACGCCGGAATTTCCGGGCGGAACCAATCATTTGTGGGGAAGGTTAAAAATTGGATATAAATTTTAAAGAGGCGATATTATGAACTACTCGTTATATACCGATTTATATGAACTTACAATGGCGCAAGGTTATTTTCTTGCGGGAAGGGAGAAAGAGGAAGCTGTTTTTGATTACTTTTTTAGAAAACTTCCCTTTGAAGGGGGCTATGTCATTTTTGCCGGACTTGAAACGCTTCTTGATATTTTGGAGGGTTATAAATTCGGAAGCAAGGAAATCGCTTATCTGAAAAGGTTGGGATTTAAAAAGGAATTCCTTGAATATTTGAAAAACTTCCGGTTTAAGGGAA
>JALWEC010000133.1 GCA_027036655.1 Melioribacteraceae bacterium | reverse complement strand
ACCATTCCCGGATCCACCGTGGAAACCCGAACGCCCTTATCAATTAAATCGATTCTCATTGATTCCGTTATTGCTTTAACCGAATGTTTCGTTGCGCAGTAAACGGCTCCACCGCCGTAAGCTTCGTGACCTGCGATCGAGCCGATATTAATCACATGCCCGCTGCCTCTTTCAACCATTTTCGGGACGACATATCGAGTAACATTAAGCAAACCTTTAACATTCGTGTCTATCATTTCGTCCCAGCCGGCAGGGTCGTCTTCATAAATTTTGTTCAGTCCTCTTCCCAAGCCTGCATTGTTTACAAGAATATCAATTGCCGAGAATTTCTCATGCAAGTTTTCAACTGTTTTTTTAACTTCCTCTCTCTTCGTAACATCCAGTTTTATCGAGTGCACTTTCACTCCGAATTTTTCGGAAATATTCTTGCTGATTTCCTCAAGTCTTTCAATTCTTCTCGCTGAAATAATTAGATTTGCTCCTTCAGCGGCAAATGCATACGCCGTTGATTTTCCAATTCCGGACGACGCTCCCGTAATAAAAACAGTTTTTCCGTTTAGTTTCATTTTCATTTTAATTCTCCGTTTGGCTTTATTAATTTCTTATTTGAACATTAAAATAATCAAAAGAATAAAAACTTTGAATAACACAATAAAAAAACCGCACGTTTGGTGCGGTTTGAATATAGTGGGTAAGATTCTTCGACCAACCTTACATCCTTATTAGTTTTTCAAATATTCAATAATCGGAGTGAAGCAAAAAAGTTTAAATAATTTTTAAAAATTTGGAAACTTTTTTACAGACAATATTTTTAATAGATTTTGAATTTAGATGTTTGCGTTAAATTAAATGAATCGGAGTATTTAATGGGTATTTTAGTTGAAAACCTTACAAAAACCTACGGAACGCAAAAAGCTGTCGATAACATCTCCTTCCAAGTCGAAACCGGCGAAATTCTCGGATTTCTCGGACCTAACGGCGCCGGAAAAACAACCACAATGAAAATAATCACTACATTTATGGCTCCGAGCGCAGGAGACGTAAAAGTTAGCGGTATTTCAATTTTCGACGATCAGGAAGCGATTAAGAAAAAAATAGGCTATCTGCCCGAAAGCAATCCCCTTTATCAGGATATGCCGGTGCTTGAGTATTTGGAGTTTGCAGCGTTAATTCAGCAGGTTCCCAAGGAAAAAGTTAACGGCAGAATTGCGGAAATGGTTCACTTAACCGGATTAAATTCCGAGAAACACAAAAAAATAGGCGAACTTTCCAAAGGTTTTAAACAGCGCGTCGGACTTGCACAGGCGCTTATTCACGATCCGGAAATATTAATTCTGGACGAACCCACAACGGGACTGGATCCTAATCAGATTGTAGAAATAAGAAATTTGATTAAAGAAATCGGTCGTGAAAAAACAATCATTTTAAGCACGCACATTTTGCCCGAGGTTGAAGAGACTTGCGACAGAATTCTTATTTTGAATAACGGCAAAATCGTTGCAAACGGAACGTCCCAAACGCTGCGACAAAGAGCTTCCGG
>JALWEC010000132.1 GCA_027036655.1 Melioribacteraceae bacterium | reverse complement strand
CTTTGCGGGATGTAAAACGCAAAACGTGAGACGTAAAATCCAAACCTTATGTTGTCATAGGTACCGTCTTGTCATAACGGTCCCGCAGAATGCGGGGGAAGCTTCGCCTTGGCGGACTCACCGAAAAACACGCAGTTGCCGAATGTTCAAAAGCGGTTAGCGACTGAGGTTGTATATTTAGGAGCTTGCTGCGCTCACTGCGTTCGCTCGCAATGACAGTTATTCTTTAAATTTAAGCGTCCGCCTTTGCGGATTATGAGGTGTGGAAACCGGAAAAATTAATTTCACCAAAAAATGCTTGATTAAAGAGTGAAAATTTTCTAATTTATTTCACAAATATGAGGTTTTTACTTGGCGTCGCTGAATTAAAATATTTTGAAACTGAAACTCACTGACGAGGGTGAAAAATGTTTCTCTTTTTCTTTTTTCTCCTACCTGTTTATTTCACCTTTGTTGATTTGAAATTAATTCACCGGATGTTAGAATTGCAAATATTACATCCGAAAAGCGGCATATCGTTACAAGGTAATATATAAATTATACAACTCAAAGGAGGTATTGTGAAAATTAGGGTAGTAATATTTTTGTTAATTTTATCAAGTTCAATTTATTCGCAAACATATAATGGGGTAGCAAGCCCATTATTTTTTGGTCGCCAAGCAAGTGCGAAAACCGAAGCAATGGGTAAAATTCTTTCGTTAAACTTTGACCCGTATTTCACATCTCAATCAAATCCGGCAGAGCTAATTTCCGTGGAAGGAGCTTCAGCCTTTTATTCACACAGTAGTTCGCCATACTATATTATGGATAAAGCAAATTTCTACTTTGGTGGGACCTCTGTTAACCTTAAAGAGTTGGGAGCGTTTGCTTTCAATATTCAATGGGTGGATTGGGGATCATTTGTTATAACAAGTTCAACATCGCCGAAACCAATCGGCTGGTATCGTATGACTACAAAGCTATATACTTTTACCTATGCAAATCGTTTGTTGAATTACTTTAACTTTGGGCTAAATGCAAACTTTTTTATTGAAGATTTCGGGATAGATAAACCATATAAAGGAACATTCTTTGAATTGGGAATTACAAAGAATTTTAATGTTTTAGACGAAACAAAAATTAACGACAATCTTTTGTTTGGAATACAGATGAAGAATATTTTCAATCAATCCATAGAATTTATATTTGAACAAGAAAACGGAGATAATATTAAAGAAAAGGAAGCATTTCCATCAATTTTTAGAATTGGTATATCCAATGAGTTTAAGTATAGTAACGAGAAAATATATAAGCATTCACATCTTTTTGGGCTAACTACAGGGGTTGAATATCAAGATGTTCTAAACTCAAAATACTATACGGCTTACAAGTTTGGAGCGGAACTTTCATTGCTTAATACACTCTATCTACGGATGGGCTATTATTACAGAACTTCGGATAATCATGGTTTTAATGCTAATAAGAGTTATATGGATGATTTTACCTATGGTTTTGGGCTTAACTTAAATTTAGAGAACTATTTAGTTGTGTATTTCCCAAT
>JALWEC010000131.1 GCA_027036655.1 Melioribacteraceae bacterium | reverse complement strand
CCTTTGCCATTGAGGCAATCTCCATCGGGAGCAGCCACCCTTCGCCGAACTGCAGATACTGCGGCATCACATTATCGTTATCTTTTATCGCTTCGTCAATCAGAGTTTCCTTCTGATAAAACTTAAAATTTTTCAATTCTTCTTCAATAATCTCTCTGTAATGACTGATAGTCAGATGGTTTATCGCTCTTGTTGAAAGTTTAAAGGGAAGAAAACTTATTTTTTCTTTAGCGTTGAACACCTGACTGTAATATCCGTACTCAAAGAATTTCAGATAAGAAGGAAGTTTAACTTCGTAGCCCTTTTCTTCAAGCCAATCAACGAGGTAGTTGTTGGAAAAATCATTACTCTTCAGATAAATCTCACCGACAATTCCAACCTTCCTTTTCTCCTCCGTATGATTCACCTCAATCTTGTTGAATTCCCTAACGGCATAACGGATAAACTGCAGCAGCATTTTCTTGCTCGGCGGCTCTTCGTAAGCCCTTTGCACAAGCTCGTCCTGCAGTCTGTCGTAAAGGCACTGCGTATCTCCCTTATGAACTTCGTACGGTTTGGTTCTCATCTTCATCCTGAGAAGAGCGTCGGCAAGTGCATAAAGAATCACGGTATATTTTATCAGCTTAATCGGATTGAAAACAAATCCTTCGGCAAATGAGTCCGCGCTTAAAGTGATTACAGGAGTATTAACAAAGCCCGCATCCACAAGCGCTTTTTTAAGAAGCGGAACATAGTTCGATGCGCGGCACTGCCCGTTTGTCTGCGTAAGAGCTACTACAGATTCATCGGGGTCGTACTTTCCGCTTTTAAGCGCCTTAAGCAAATCTCCGATAACAATAACCGCAGGATAACACATATCGTTATTAACATAGCGGAGACCGAGTTCAACATTCTCTCTTGTCTGTTTATGCAGAGTTACAAGATTGTAGCCGAGCCGGTAAAGCACAGGCTCCATCAGCTCCGAATATGTTTTGGCAAAGTAAGGAACGATTATATTTTTCTTCTTGTCGTCCTTCGTATATCTTCTTGTGAAAATTCTTTCTTTGTAGCCGATGTTTTTATTTCTGTTTAACGCTTCGAGTAAGGAACGGATTCTAATCTTTGCGGCGCCGAGATTCGACATCTCGTCAATCTTAATCGAGATGTAAATTTTCCCGCCTGCTTCTACCAAAGATTTTACTTCGTCAACGACAACCGCATCCGGTCCGCAGCCGAACGAGTTCAACTGCAGCGCGGCTATTTTATCGTACTTCTGTTTTGTAATCCATTTCGCCGCAAGATAAAGTCTGTTGTGATACGACCACTGCGTAAGGGGAAGAACGCCTTCGAGATTTTCTTTGTGCAAATCGGGAATCGAATCTTCCGTAATCGCGTAAGCGCCGAGGTCGTAAATCAAATCGAGGATTCCGTTATTAATCATCGGATCAAGATGATAAGGTCTTCCCAAAACAATTATCAACGGCTTGTTTTCCGCCTTTGCTTTTTCAATTATTTCGGCGGCGTTACTTGTCAGTATCGATTTGATTTTCTTCTCCGTCTCTACAGCAAAATCCACCGCTTCATTAATCTGCGATTGCGTTATCCCGTATTCCTTTAAGTATCCGTAAAGATTCTTCTTAAATCCTTTTAAGTATTGAAAACTCATCGGGAAGGAATCTATGGGAATATCGGTTTTAATCGAGCGTTTCAGAACTTCGCCGTAACCGGTTACCACGGGACAGTTGTAGCTGTTTTCCGAGTCGCTCGATTCCTTGTTTTCGTACAAAATCGCAGGATAAAAAACCCGGTCAACGCCTTTTTCAATAAGGTTGATTGTGTGTCCGTTTGCCACTTTCGCGGGAAGGCACAGGTTATCCGCCGATACCGTCCGTAATCCTTTGTAATACATATCCTGCGTTGTTAAATCGGAAAGAGTTACTTTAATTCCCAGCTTCCTGAAAAGCGAGTAGAAGAAAGGATAATGCTCGTAAACCGATAGCACGCGGGGAATGCCAATTTCAATGCTCTCTTCGCCAAGAGCCGGAACTTCATCCTTGTCGATAACATTATCAACATTAAAAATAATTTCTTCCTTATCCCTGAAAAAGTTCTCGGTTATTCTCTCCGTTGTTGTTTTGTTCGAGAAATACTTTTCGCATTTATTGCCCGTGTAAAACTTGTTGTTATTTGAAAAAGTAAACTGAGTAATGCTGCAATTATTTCCGCACCCGTGGCAATGAAGCAGCTTCTTCTTAAAGGAAATTTTATCCAATTCCGCCAAGCTGAATTTCGTCTGATAATCCGGATTCTCCGAGTAAAAATTCTTAGCATAAAGCGCGGCTCCGAAAGCTCCCATATATTCCGAAATGTTGAGACGATAAACATTTTTATTTACAAGAAGTTCAAACGCTCTGAGTACCGCGTCGTTCTTAAATGTGCCTCCCTGAACAAAAATATTGTCGCCAAGCTCGTCGGTGTTTTTAATTTTGATTACTTTGTAAAGCGCATTCTTCACAACCGAAAAAGCCAAACCGGCGGCTATGTCGGGAATCGGAGCGCCATCTTTCAACGCTTCTTTAACTTTCGAATTCATAAATACGGAACAGCGCGTCCCCAAGTCAACCGGATTCTGCGCCTTTAACGCCTCGGATACAAATTCGGGCAGCGACATATTCAATCCTTTGGCAAAAGTTTCGATAAAAGAGCCGGTGCCGGAAGAACAAGCTTCGTTAAGCTGAATATCGGTGATTACTCCGTTATCGACTTTTATCGCTTTAATATCCTGCCCGCCTACATCCACAATGAAAGAGATATCTTTATTGAACAAAGAACCGGCGGTAAAATGCGCCATTGTTTCAACTATTCCTCCGTCCAAATTAAGAGCAATCTTCAGAAATTCCTCTCCGTAGCCTGTTGCATAAGCGCTTTTAAGTTTTCCGCTTGCGAGATAAGGTTTAAACTGAGCCAAACCCTTTTTGGCGATGTCAAGGGGATCTCCATTGTTGCTTGAATAAAAACTGTCAATAATTTTATTCTCTTCACTGATTAAAATCATTTTGGTTGTGGTTGAACCTGCGTCCACGCCGAGGTACATTTCCTTAACTTCAGCGATTTCTTCTTCGCTCAGTTTTTCAATCGTAAGTTTCTTGTGCCGGTTAACAAACTCATTGTACTCTTCCTCCGATTTAAAAAGCGGCTCCAATGTTCTGATTGTCTGAATACCCTTATTTTCGTGCTCGAGATTGTAGAGCAGTTCCTCAATTGTTACGCTTTTCCCCTTCCGCTCGGCTCCCGCGGCGGCGCCAATAGCGACAAGAACTTCGGAGTTCTCGGGAATTACAAATTCATCTTCGGGCAATTTTATCGTATCGATAAAAGCTCTTCTCAGTTCCGGTAAAAATGTTAGCGGTCCCCCCGCGAATAATATCTTGCTTTTTATCTCGGCTCCGGCAAGAAGCGTTGTTATCGTTTGGTTCGCCACGGCAAGAAAAACGGCTCTCGCAATATCTTCCTTATTTTCCCCTTTATTCAGAAGCGCTTGAACGTCGGTTTTTGCAAAGACTCCACAGCGCGATGCAATGTAAAGTTTCTTCGTGGATTTTTCAGCCAAGTCATTGAGAGTTTTCAAATCAATATTAAGGAGCGTTGCCATCTGATCAATAAACGAGCCTGTTCCCCCCGCGCATTGTCCGTTCATTTTCATTTCGGGGGAAGAGCCTTTCCTGAATAGAACTATCTTTGCGTCCTCTCCTCCGAGTTCGATGAAAGTCGCAACATCGGGATAAAAAGTTCTGATTGCTTTTGTTAACGCTATTACTTCCTGCTGAAATGGTAAATCTATTCGGGAGGCAAGCCCCATTCCCGCGCTTCCCGTCATCAGAGTATCAAACGATGTATTAGGATATTTTTCCTTTAATTTATTTAATGTATTTAGGATTGTCTCTTTAACTTTACCGTTATGACGCTCGTATGTTTTAAACTCAACTTTGTTTTCATCATTCAAGACTACAACTTTCGCAGTAGATGAACCTAAGTCAATTCCCAACTTCATCGAACTATTATCCTTTCTTTTGGTTTGAATAATTTACCAAAATTTTTTTATTTATTTTTGACGAAAATTTATATCCGAAATAGAGGAGCGCCGCTCCGGAAATTATTCCGTTAACGACACTGTAAGGCATCAGAAGAAATTTAGGAACGTAAGCGGCTACCAGCAGCCAAAGTCCGATTCCCGAAATTACCATTCTATAAAAACCGTCGTTCTTTCTAAATGTAATTGCCGTAATTGTCGCCAGCATACCGACAAATAAATAATTGTACATCACAAAACTTGAAGAGAAATTAGTTGCTGTCGCCAAAATCAACCATATTCCCAAAACTTCAAAAAATACCGGCTTTTTCATTTTTTCTACCTGTTTTAAAATAAAAAGTTTTTTAAATATTTATCATATATTATACCAAAAATTCGGCTAACCTAACTTGTTGTTTTATAATTAGTTATATACTAAAAGGAATTTAAGAGAGATGATATGAGAAGTCGCACTTCCCGATATTGCCTTGTTTTATGTAATTTGCAAGCATTCGGTGGGAAATCACTTTTCCCGTTAGAAACTGATAGAGGAAGTGGAAATAGATGAATTAGCATTCCTGTAGAATCATCCTTAGTAAAATAATCCCTTCGGGATTTTGAAAAAACTAAGAGCCGGATTGCTACAGTCCGTTGTGTCGGACTGTGTTACAAATAAGTCTTATTTTATCTTGTACGATTTTCCTGTTTTGTGCACTAAAACCGAGGAA
>JALWEC010000130.1 GCA_027036655.1 Melioribacteraceae bacterium | reverse complement strand
ACTTCGTTTCTGATTCGCGCTCCTTTCGGATGCCAATAAATTAAACCCGCGCCCGCTTCTTCGTGAATACTGAACAAGTCGAGCTGTTTTCCTAATTTACGGTGATCTCTTTTTTTAGCTTCTTCGAGCATCTCAAGATGTTCTTCAAGCATTTTTTTCTTCGGGAAGGAGATTCCGTAAATTCTTTGCATTCTGTTTCGTTTTTCGTCGCCTCTCCAATAAGAGCCGGAAAGGTTTAACAATTTTATATATTTGATTTTACCTGTCGAAGGAACGTGAGGTCCGGTGCACAAATCGGTAAAATCGCCTTCGTCGTAAATACTGATAACTTCGTTATCGTCGTCCAATTCGCTTAAAATTTCGAGTTTGTAATTATCCCCTTTTTTCTCGAAAAAATTAACGGCTTCGGCTTTTGGCAGCTCTGTTCTTAAGAAAGGATTATCTTCCTTTGAAAGCTCAACCATTTTTTCTTCTATTTTTCGCAAGTCGTCTTCGGTCAATTGATCATTGATGTCAATGTCATAATAAAATCCGTTATCGATTGCGGGACCTACGCCAAACTTAGCTTCGGGATGCAACGCTTGAATTGCGTGCGCCATGAGGTGCGAAGTGGAATGCCAATAAGCGTGGCGTCCCTCGGGATCGTTAAAAGTAAGAATAGCAACTTCGGAATCCTCGTTAATCGGCGTATTAAGATCTTTAACCGCGCCGTTAATTTTAGCTACCAGCGCTTCCTTAGCCAATCGCGAAGAAATCGACTTTGCAATCTCCAAAGGGGTTACGCCGGAATCATATTCCTTTACCGAACCGTCGGGTAATGTGATTTTTATTTTATTCATCTTAATTTTTTAATTTAAAAAAAAACGGAGTAAACTCCGATTTAGTCGTGGGTTCTAGAGGAGTCGAACCTCTGACCTTCTGCACGTCAAGCAGACACTCTAACCAACTGAGCTAAGAACCCGCGGAGATAGTTGAGACAGAAAATTTTTCAATTTTCAACATCCAACTATCTGCCAAATTCGTTAAGTGTACCGAGGGTCGGACTCGAACCGACACGGGAGAAAACTCCCACAGGATTTTAAGTCCTGTGCGTCTACCAATTCCGCCACCCCGGCAAAACGAATAACAAATATAAAAAGAACTTTAATCTTCTGCAAACAGAAGCATATTTTTTCGATTTAAGATTCTAAAAATAAGAATTTTTTTTAAAATTCCTTGAAATTTCTTTAATTAAAAAAGAAAAATTTACGCTGAGATATAATTGTAGTCGCCTCTGACACGAGCAATAAACAGAGATAAAATTACGCTTAAATGAAAAAATCTTTACAACTCCAACTCAAAATTAATCGGCAATTCGTCATCTTCCGGTTTGGCAATTTTGATACACTAGAACTTGCTTTGACTTACAGAGACCTTTGCAAAACCAAAAATTGTTATATTGAGTTCGCCACGTTTACCCCGACCGCTTTTCGTCGGGGGCGAAGGTGGAAACCGTCTGAAATATCTCTAAATTCGGTATAATTACTGGTTCTGAGATTCTTCCG
>JALWEC010000129.1 GCA_027036655.1 Melioribacteraceae bacterium | reverse complement strand
GAATCTGCGGCTGTGGAATCAGGCGCCAACAACGAGTCGGAAACGACCGACGAATCCGCAAAAGATGTCGAATCCTTAGGAAATGTAAATCCGAAAACAAAACTTGTCCGAAGAAGTAATATAAAAAACAATATTTTGAATAAAGATTTTTTCATCTTAAGAATAATTACTTAACGGACAATTTATTAATTTCAAGAATGATAAAAAGCCAGCGAGGAAGCGCCCTTAATGCCGGCATCATTTTTTAAATTTGATAATTTAATTTTTACGCGCGGTCTGTTCGGCGCGAGCACTCTCTCCTTAAGATTCTTTTTCAAGGGCGTTAAAAGAAAGTTACCGAAGCCCGAAACTCCGCCGCCGAGTATTATGGTTGAAATGTCAAGCAGATTCACTGCCGATGCAAAAGCGGCTCCGAGCATAACGGCAATATCTTCAATCGCTTTAATTGCGTACTCGTCCCCCAGTTTTGCGGCGTCGTATAATGTTTTCGGGGAAAGAGTTTCTAATTTTTCTCCCGCTAAATCAACAACTTTTGACTTCGGATTTGACTTAATCTCCCGTTTAACTTTTTCTACAATTCTCTGATTTCCAACATAAGTTTCAATGCACCCGTATGACCCGCAGTTGCATTTTCGTCCTTTGTAGTTAATTGTAACGTGACCGATTTCACCGGCACCTCCGGTTTCCCCGCGGAAAAGTTTGCCGTCATAGATTATTCCGCCGCCTACTCCCGTTCCCAAAGTTACCATAATAAAACTCTTTGTTGTTTTGCCGGCGCCAAATATATATTCGCCGATTGCGGCTGCGTTGGCATCGTTTTCAACAAATACCTTCTTGCCGAATTTATCCGAGAGAATTTTCCCGAGATTAACCTTTTTCCAACCTGGGATATTGGGGGGTGATTTTACCGTCCCTTCCTCTGCGGAAACAATTCCCGGCGCGCCAATCCCAATTCCCGCGATATCATTATCTTCCTCAAACACAATCGATGCCGCTTTTATTATCTGCTCTATTACATGTTTATATCCATGTTCGGACTCGGTAGGCACGGAAGTTTTAAAAAGAATTTTGCCCGACTTATCTACAAGTCCGGCTTTAATATTTGTCCCGCCCAAATCAATTCCAATGCTTTTCATTATTCCTCACTTAAAAGTTTTATTAACAATTGTTATAGGTTCTGGGTAAGAGATATTTCCGAAAGGCGTTCCGAGCACAGGTTTTGCCACTAATTTTAAGTTGGAAGAGCTTCCCTTTTTCCCGCCGATTGAAAAAACAAGATTAGCCAAATCGTTTAAGGAATTATCCTTAAAAAAACGAAGAAGATTAAATTCTATTCTCAAAGGAATCACAGCGTATCCGCCCGTTCCCGGCACTTTGAAAGGAGCGTTAATATCACCCGAAGCCGTTTCCTTATTATTTATGTAAAGCTTCCAAGGAAATGACTTTATATAAATATCGGTTGCTTCATATCCCCCTTTGGAATTGGGGTTTTTAGCTTGAACATTCAGGATAAACGAAACAGGCAATCTTCCTTGTGCGACAGCGGAAC
>JALWEC010000128.1 GCA_027036655.1 Melioribacteraceae bacterium | reverse complement strand
GTTCCTGGGTCATTGTCCCGTTTTCAACAAGCGTCTGAAAATTTTTCTCAATTTTAGTCATCTGCTTTTCCTGAATCTGCATCCGTATTTCAGGGTCGTTTAAAGATAAAAAATTAATGATTGATACAACGATTGCAAAAATAAGAATCGGCAGAAGCCAATCTACGGTCTTAACTCCGCGATTTTTTATTTTGCTGAAGATATTGGTTGGTTCGGTAAAAATTCCTACAATTTCATCCGAAACGGAAACGTTTTCCTCTTGCTCAAAGTTGTCGTAAAATCCTTCTCCCATACTACCTCCGTAATTAATAATATTGATAATTAAAAATATAAATAATTTAAATTGTTTATAGTCAACTCTTAGGACGTTCAATTAAAAAAAATGTTTTCTCTAAATTCCCGGAAATCATGAGTCGGAACAATATTTTAAGTAACGGGGTTAAAACAATAATAATATAAGGAGTAACCAAAATGAAGAAAACAACTCTTTCCGTTTTATTGTTTTTATCAATATTTCTTTTTTCATGCTCAATCCTTTCGCACAATTACTATAAAATGAATAATCTGCAGAGTGTCAGATATCTGCAAACGTCGGTTTCAGGTTCAACGGCTTCAACCGTTATTCTTACCGACGGAAGCCGCTGGGAATTAGACCGGCGACCATACGTAAACGCGGGCGAAAATGCAACCGTGATAATTTTTATGAATCATCCCGGCGGATTTTTCATTACCAAGAATATGACATACAGAATTTTACCGAAAATCAATGAAGCTTTCGACAAAGGATACAACTCCTTTTTCAACGACGGTTTACTCGGTTCGGTTAAGGAAATTAATCTCAAGGAAAGGAGCGTTACTGTCAGCGGAAATAAAAAGTTTATTGTTCCTTCCGATTATGTAAGCGGATTAGCAGCTTTTAAGGTCGGAGATAAAATTCTGTTAAATGAAAATCGCTCTGCCATTGAAGATTTGAATTTGCAAATACAAATTCCGTGTAAGGAAAAAAGCGAATAAAAACGGCGCTTAGCAAGGGGATAATAAATTTTTTTTAAGGAAGGTGAGTTTAATATTTGCTGAAAATCTTGAGTAAGCGGAAAGAGTTTAAAATAAAGTAGCGTCGAAAAATTTGTCAGTTAAATGAAAATTATTACATTCTTTACCAAAAATTGAATTTTAGTTTTAAAGTGGATAAAATGCTTTTATTGTTATGCGAGGAGTCGAAAAAATCATTTCTTAATACATCATATTTCCAATTAAATTTAAGAGGTTAAAATGAGTAACGAAGCTGCAAAATTTATTGAAGCGAGAGATTTTTTCTTTAACGTAGGTAGCTATGAGGAAGCATATGAAAAATTCGAATGGCCGCGCGTAACAAAGTTTAATTGGGCGACGGATTATTTTGACGACATGGCGCGCGGTAATCAAAAAGATGCTTTGATTTATTGCGACGAATCGGGGGGCGAGAAGATTGTCAGTTTCGATAAAATGAGTCGCCGTTCTTCGCAAGTTGCTAATTTCTTAAATGATTTGGGTTTGCAGAAGGGCGACCGCGTGATGATAATGATGGATACGTCAGTTGAAATTTTTGAGATTATTCTTGGAATTATGAAAGCAGGCGGAGCTATAATTCCTGCAGCGACATTGCTTTCGAGCAATGATATCAGTGACAGAATAGAACGAGGAAATGTTAAGTTTATTATTGCTCACAGACATTTTGCCGAACGGATCGATCAAGCCGGCGATAACCTGAAAAAATTAACCGCAAAAATTTGCGTTCGCGATGATTTGGCATTGCCGAAATGTACTAATGAACTTGTTGAACCCGATTGGGTCGATTATACCGATTCAGAAAAATATAAAGAAGATTTTAAACCGTTTTTTGTAACATATTCAACCGACGACTTATTCCTCTTTTTTACTTCGGGAACAACCGCAAAACCCAAACTCGTTATGCATCCGCACCATTATCCTATAGGTCATCTTACTACGATGTACTGGCTTGATGTTAAACCGGATGATATTCATTACAATATTAGCGCGCCGGGCTGGGCTAAGTTTGCTTGGAGCAGTTTTTTCGCGCCGTGGAATGCCGAGGCTACGGTTTTAACTTTCCGTTATTCCCAGTTTAATCCCAAAAGCGTTTTGGAAAAAATTGAAAAGTATAAAGTTACCAGTTTATGCGCGCCTCTCAGCGTGTGGAAATTGTTCCTTCTTGAAGATTTGAAAAGCTACAATTTTTCTTTAACCAAACTGGTAAGCGCGGGCGAGCCGCTTAATCCTGAGATTATAAATAAAGTAAAGGAACTGTTTGGTTTGAACTTAAAAGAAGGTTACGGACAAACCGAAACCACAGGTTTGGTCGCGACATTTAAGGGAATGAAAATCAAAGATGGCGCAATGGGAAAGGTTGCTCCCGGTTACGAAGTTAAAATTTTAGACAGTGTTCTGGACGAAGTCCCGAGGAATCAGGACGGACAGATAGCCGTAGCCACATTTCCCGTAAAGCCGCTCGGGCTTCTTTCAGGATATGACGACGAGGAGAGAAATAAAGAGATATTTAAAGGAGGCTGGTATTTAACCGGCGATACCGCTTACATGGACGATGAAGGATATATTCATTTTATCGGGCGTGTGGATGATGTTTTCAAAAGCTTGGATTATCGTATCAGTCCGTTTGAAGTTGAAAGCGAAATAATGGAACACGCGGCAGTTTTGGAAGTCGGCGTTATCTCAACAGTTGACGATAAATCAAGAATTGTCCCGAAAGCATTTATAGTACTTAAGCCCGATTACCGTCCGACTAAGGAGATGGCGCTGGAGCTTTTCCGTTTTATCAGAGATCACATGGCGCCGTATAAACGCCCGCGGTCAATTGAGTTTATGGAAGCTTTCCCAAAAACAATCAGCGCAAAGGTAATGAGAAAAGACTTAAGAGCTTACGACCAGAAATTAAAAGAAGAAAATAAGAGAGGCGAATATGAATTTTATGAAAAAGATTTCGCCGAAGAATTGAATCTCAGAAAAAGATAAATAACATTAATTAATTTGAAGCCGCTGTCAAATAACTTTCGGTTTTGCGGCGGCTTCCGATTTTCATTTATAAAAGGAGGTCTTATGACTAAACTACTAATCACTCTCGGGCTGGTTTCATTGCTCGGATTTACTGTTATTACGCTTGATAAACCTGACGTTCCCGATGCGCCCACAAAATATCCTTCCGGCGAATTAGGGAAAATGGTTAAACTGGGCGAAGATATTATTATGCATACTAATACTCACCCTCTAACCAAAGATTTGGTCGGCGATGATTTAACTTGCAACAGCTGCCATTTTGACGGCGGAAAAACAAAAAACATGGGCACGTTTATCGGTACTGCGGCTGCTTTTCCCGCTTACTCTCCCAGAGAAAAAACCGTTCAGACGCTTCAGGACAGAATCAACAATTGCTTTATGCGCAGCATGAACGGCAAACGCCCGATAATCGACACCAAAGCTTCGGTCGCTATGGCGGCTTACATAACTTGGCTTTCCGAAGGCGTTCCGATTAAGATGAATCCCAAAAAGCCGGTTAATAATTTTTATTCGAAACAGTGGATTAACAAAAAAACCGTTCCGCTAATTAAAAAAGCTACTCATAAAAATTACCTTAACGGGAAAAAACTTTACGCTGAAAAATGTGCTGATTGTCACGGCATTAACGGAATGGGCGACGAAGATAACCCGCCTGTTTGGGGTAATAATTCCTACAACTGCGGGGCAGGTTTAGCTCATCCGCATAAAATGGCTACCTGGTTAAAAGCTAATATGCCGTTGGACGACGAAACATTAACGCTTCAGGAAGCGGTTGATATCGCAATTTATGTCGATGCACAGCCCCATCCATCCTTCAATCTGCAGGATCATCTTTTGCCGAAAGAAAAAATGGGATACTACAACTCGATTGTCCTGAAGGAAAAACATACGGTACGCAGCAATTTCGCTAAACCGTTTAAGTTGGATATTGATAAAATAAGAGGAGATAAACTTATCAAGTAAAGTTTATCCGATTCATTTTTTAAGAGCACGCTATGGCGTGCTTTTTTTTTGAAGTTCCGGAAAGAACTTGATTTTAAGAACAGATGAAATATTTCCCAATTATTATTGACTTTAAACGGAATAACTCCGAGGTTTTTAAAACTTCGGAGGTTTAGGAGGCAAAACAGATTAATACGCTATTTCAGAAAAATTATTCTTTTTCTCATAATTCAAAACCTTGTAAAATTTTTTTTATTTTAATCGTATTGGTCTAAATTTATGTGTAAAAATATTTTAACAATAAAAGAGGATAAAAATGAGCATTGAAGAAAAGTTAAACGAACTCGGATTTAAACTTCCCGAAGCGCCGACTCCGCTTGCCGCTTATGTGCCTGCGCTTGTTTCCGGAAACTTGGTTTTCACAGCCGGACAAGTACCGGTTTCGGAAGGTAAACTTTTGTATGCCGGGAAAGTCGGGAAAGATATTTCATCTGAAGAAGGAATGAAAGCCGCCGAAGTTTGCGCTTTGAATTGTCTCAGCGTAATTAAAAAAGAAATCGGAGATTTGGAAAAAATTAAACGGGTAGTTAAAGTTACCGTTTTTGTAAACAGCGCCGAGGGTTTTACGGAACAGCCGAAAGTAGCCAACGGCGCCTCCGAGTTTCTTGTTAAGCTTTTGGGAGATAAAGGCAAGCATGTGCGGAGCGCCGTCGGCGTAAACGAACTTCCGATAAATGTCGCCGTGGAAATTGAATTGATAGTTGAAATTTGAGCTGTGTAATATCTTA
>JALWEC010000127.1 GCA_027036655.1 Melioribacteraceae bacterium | reverse complement strand
ATTTGAAGTTATACATGCAAAAATTTTTAGCGAAAACTTTTTGCAAAATATTATTTTTAAACCAAAAGTTTATCACATGATAAATCTAACTATGGATCGCTGATTATAGACGACATGTTTGTTTAAAATTTTAATAATGAAAAAAGGAAATATTTACAGATGGAAAACAAAACAGCAAAACAGACAAATTTCATTCGCGAAATTATTGACGAGCATTTGAAAACGAATAAATATGAAGGGAAAGTTCACACGCGTTTCCCTCCGGAGCCAAACGGGTATCTGCATATAGGGCACGCAAAATCAATTTGCCTGAATTTCGGAATTGCCGAAGACTACAACGGCTTATGCAACCTGAGATTTGACGATACAAATCCGGCAAAAGAAGATGTTGAATATGTTGATTCAATTCGTGAAGATATTCGCTGGTTGGGATTTGATTGGGGCGACCGGGAATATTTTGCCTCCGATTATTTTGATAAACTTTATGAATACGCTGTTGAACTTATCAAAAAAGGAAAAGCTTATGTTGATCATCTTTCACCGGATGAAATAAGAGAATACAGAGGCACGCCCACGCAGCCGGGTAAAAACAGTCCATATCGCGACAGAACCGTTGAAGAAAACTTAGAGCTTTTCGAGAAGATGAAAAACGGAGAATTTAACGAAGGAGATTGCATTCTTAGGGCTAAGATTGATATGGCTTCCCCGAATATCAATATGCGGGACCCTGCAATTTACAGAATAAAGAAAGCGACGCATCACCGTACCGGCGATAAATGGGTAATTTATCCGATGTACGATTTTGCGCACGGACTATCCGATTCAATCGAAGGAATTACTCATTCCCTTTGTACATTGGAGTTTGAGAATCACCGTCCCCTTTACGACTGGTTCTTGGATGAGCTGAACGTTTTTCACCCGCAACAGATTGAATTCGCAAGATTAAACTTAACCTTCACTGTTTTAAGTAAAAGGAAACTTCTGCAGCTTGTTAACGATAACTATGTTGACGGCTGGGACGACCCGCGAATGCCGACCATTTCTGGTTTTCGCCGACGGGGATATACTCCCGAATCCATTCGGAATTTCGCGGATAAAATCGGCGTGGCAAAACGTGATTCGGTTGTAGATTTCGCACTTCTCGAACACAGCATCAGGGAAGACTTGAACAAACGCGCGCAGCGTGTTATGGGAGTTTTGAATCCGCTGAAAATAACAATTACAAACTATCCGGAAAATCAAACCGAAGAATTGGAAGCGATAAATAATCCGGAAGACGAAACGATGGGGAAACGGCTCGTTCCTTTCTCGCGCGAACTTTACATTGAAAGGGACGACTTTCAGGAAACGCCCCACAGAAAATTTCACAGATTGGCGCCCGGACGGGAAGTCCGCTTAAGATACGCATACATAATAAGATGCGAAGAAGTAATTAAGGACGAAGAAGGCAACATTGTTGAGCTCCTTTGCACTTACGATCCTGAAACCAAAAGCGGTTCTCCAAACGCGAATAGAAAGGTAAAAGGAACTATTCACTGGGTTTCCGCACCTCATGCAATA
>JALWEC010000126.1 GCA_027036655.1 Melioribacteraceae bacterium | reverse complement strand
CTCCGGTTCCGGTAAAAGTACAATTGCAAAGTTTTTGGCAGACCAAATCAATGCAACTTACATTGATACCGGAGCAATGTACCGGGCAATAACTTACGTTGCCATGCGCGACGGAATTGTTGACGACAAAGATAAAATTATCGATTTTGTCCGAAATGCAACAATTGAAATAAAGTATGAAAACGGTTTGACGCGCGTTTTTGTTAACGGCGAAGAAGTAACCGATAAAATTCGATCGGCTGAGGTTAATTCCAAAGTCAGCGATATAAGCACAATTCCAGAAGTTCGCGCGGAGTTGGTGAAAATTCAACGGGAGCTCGGGCAAAAAGAAACTGTTGTCGCCGAAGGACGGGATACATCGACGGTAGTATTTCCAAACGCCGACATTAAGATTTTCCTTACCGCTTCCCTTGATACGAGAGCCGACAGAAGAATGAAAGAATATCTTGAGAGCGGCGTTGAAACAACTTTTGAAGAAGTTAAGGAAAGTTTGGCTAATCGCGATAGAATCGATAGCGGAAGGAAAGTCAGTCCTTTGAAAAAAGCCGACGATGCTTTTGAAATTGATTCGACCTCAATGACAATTAAAGACGAATTAAATTTTTTATTAAATACAATAAAAGAAAAACAGAAAACAAATTAAACAAACTATTTTAAGTAACTAATGTCAAAATAAACTTATTTAACTTGCTGATTTTTTAATAGTTTGTAATTAGCGAGAATATTTGGAGGATTAATGTCCGAAGAAAAATTAGCAAATCAGGAAAACTTAAAATTAATGACCGACGAAGGTTATTCTCCTGAAGAAATTGCTGAATTCGAACAACTGGTAAACGCTTCTTTTCACGATATTAAAGAAGGCGAAATTATTCAAGGTACCATCCGCGGTTTTGATAAAGATAACGTGGTGATTGATGTTGGGTTTAAGTCCGATGGTACGATTCCGAAATCGGAATTTGCAAGCACTGAAGAAATTAAGATCGGAAACAAAGTCGATATAGTTATTGAAAGTGTTGAAGATAACGAAGGCAACTTGGTTATCAGTAAAAAACGAGCTGATTTCCTTAAGGTTTGGAATAATATTCTTCACGCTTATGAAAACGAAGAAATTCTTACCGGAAAAATTATCAGAAGAATCAAAGGCGGTATGGTTGTTGACTTAAACGGTATCGAAGCATTTCTGCCCGGTTCTCAAATTGATGTTAAACCTATCAGAGATTTTGATGCGCTTATCGGCGAATCTATGGATTTCAGAGTTGTTAAGGTTAACATTCCTACAGAAAATATTGTTGTTTCTCATAAAGTTCTCATCGAAGAAAAGTATGCCGATAAGAGAAAAGAGATTCTTGAAAGTCTTGAAAAAGGACAGATTCTTGAAGGCACCGTTAAAGCAATCACCGACTTCGGCGTATTTGTTGATCTCGGCGGCGTTGACGGATTGGTTCATATTACAGACTTAAGCTGGGGAAGAATCAGTCATCCGAAAGAAGTTGTTGAACTCGATCAGAAGATTACGGTTGTGGTTACCGATTTCGATACGGAGAAGAAAAGAATTTCTCTCAGCTTGAAACAGCTTACTCCGCATCCGTGGGAAAACATCGAGGAGAAATACAAAGTCGGCGACAAGGTCAGCGGCAAAGTAGTTTCTCTTACCGATTACGGTGCATTCATTGAAATTGAAAAAGGAATTGAAGGATTAATTCATATTTCCGAAATGAGCTGGACACAGCATATTTCACATCCTTCACAATTTGTTTCGATGGGACAGCATGTTGAAGCCGTTATTTTAAGTCTTGACAAAGACGATAAGAAAATTTCGCTCGGTATGAAACAATTAACTCCCGATCCGTGGCAGGAACTTCTTACCAAATATCCTGTCGGTTCGGTTCAGTCCGGCGTTGTACGTAACTTAACAAACTTCGGCGTTTTCGTTGAATTGGAACCGGGTATTGACGGATTAGTTCATATCTCGGATTTATCGTGGACTAAAAAAGTTCGCCACCCCGGCGAGATAGTTAAGAAAGGGGATACTCTTGAAGTTGTTGTTCTTGAAGTAGATACCGACGAAAGAAAAATCTCTCTCGGTCATAAACAAATCAAACCGAATCCCTGGCCGGAATTTGAAAAAGAGTACAAAGTAGGCGCAACTACGAAAGGAAAAGTTGTCAGAATAATTGAAAAAGGTCTTATCGTTGAACTCCCTCTCGGAGTTGACGGATTTGTCCCACAGGCTCAATTATCAACTTCCAAAATTAAAAACTTATCTTACTGTTTCCCGATTGGCGATGAACTTACCATGAGAGTAGTGGAATTCGACAAAGAGAACAAGAAGATTGTTTTAAGCGTTCTTGCGGCTCTTAAAGAGCAGACAGACGAAGAAATTCAAGAGTACATTGAATCTCATAAATTGGAAAGAACTTCTGTAAACGCAATCAGAAACGCCGATACAGCCAAGTTCGATTCAAATGACTTCAACCTCTATGCGGATAAGTCTTCCAAAAGAGCCAAACCGGCAAAAAAAGTCGAAGCGGCAAAAGAAGATGAAACAGTAGCGGAAGAAGTAAAAGAAGAAACTGTTGAAACTAAAGAAGAAGCTGATAACGAAGAATAGTTCTTCGTATTAATTATTAAAAAGGATACCCGATTCTTTATTGAATTAGGTATCCTTTTTTTATATAATATCGGGAAATTGAAAAATTGGAAGTTAGAATCATACTCTTAAAAAATAGAACACGGATGACACAGATTTTTTTAGAAGGCTTTGCAAAACCGAATAATTTGTCATTCTGAATGGAGCGAAGCGGAATGAAGAATCTCAAAACTTGTAATTTTACCCAAATTAGAGATATTTCGGACGGCTTATGTTTTCGTTTTGGCGAACTTAATATGATAGTTTTTGGTTCTGCAAAGAACTCAATTATAATATAAACGCTTTAAATAAATTATCGAATGAAAATATATGAAAGCAGCATTCCATACATTAGGATGTAAACTGAATTACTCCGAAACATCGACTATCGCTTCGGAATTTAAGAGCAAGAATTTTGAAATCGTGGATTTCAAAGAGCTGGCGGACGTTTACGTAATTAATACTTGCACGGTTACGGAAAACGCCGATCGCGAATGCAAAAAAATAATTCGCCGCGCTAAGCGAAATAACCCGAATGCTTTTGTAATTGTTACGGGATGTTTTGCCCAGCTACAAGGTGAAAATCTTAGCCGGATGCCGGAAGTTGACGCAGTACTGGGCAATGAAGAAAAATTTAAAATCTTTAATCTGCTCGGAGATAATTTCTGGGAGACGGGGCAGTCATGCGTTTCGGTTAAGCCTACGGATAAAATCGATGATTTTTATTTTGCGTCTTCTTCTGAAAGCGACGCAAGAACCCGCGCGTTTTTTAAAATTCAGGATGGTTGCGATTACACTTGCTCCTATTGCACAATACCGTTTGCACGGGGTAAAAGCCGCTCTCTACCGATTGATGATGTGTTGGCTCAATTCAAGAAAATATTATCGGACGGATATAAGGAGATAATCTTAACCGGCGTTAATGTCGGCGATTACGGACATTCGATAGGTACAAACTTATTTGAGTTACTTAAAAAGATGATTGAAGTTGAAGGGGAGTTCAGAATAAGAATAAGTTCTATCGAACCCAACTTGCTTTCGGATGATATTATTGAATTGACTATAAACTCTAAAAAATTAGTAAACCATTTTCATATTCCTCTTCAAAGCGGAAGCGACAAGCTGTTGAAACTTATGCGCCGCCGCTATAACTCTGATTTTTTTAAGGAGAAAATTTTATCCGTAATCGAGACAATTCCGGATGTTGGAATCGGAATCGATGTTATTTCCGGGTTCCCCGGAGAGACGGACGAGGATTTTAAGATAACTTACGATTTGCTGAAATCTCTTCCCGTTTCTTATCTCCACGCGTTTACATATTCCGAAAGGGAAAATACCGACGCGTTAAAAATCGAAGATATTGTGCCGGTGAGAATAAGAAAAGAAAGGACGAACTTGCTGCGCGCTCTCAGCGATGAAAAAAGAAACGAATTTAATAATAAAATGATTGGAACTGTGGAGACCGTATTATTCGAAGGAGAAAATCATAACGGATTTATGACCGGGTTTACATCCAATTATATTAAGGTTAAAAGCAAGTTCAATGTTGATTTAATAAATAAATTTACTCAAATTAGAATTTCCGATTGTAAAGAAAACTTATGCAGCGGAAATATTTTAGAATAAAAAATGAGAACGCAATGTTAAAAATTATTATTCCGGCTTTATTGATTTTTTCTTCCTCTGTTTTTGCGCAGACCGGCGGTCAGCTTGTTAATCTTAAACTTGAAATGAAAAACTCAAATGTTGTGAAATTTAATGATGATTCTCACGAGCAACCCTTTGTTAAGAAAAAAGTCGGATTGGGAATTCTTTATTCGCTCCTTCTTCCCGGAATGGGAGAACTGTACGGAGGCGATTACTCTACCGGAAAATATTTTACAATTTTTGAAGCGGCTTCATGGATGACATATTTGGGATTGAGTTATTACTCGACTAACGAAAAACAAAACTATGAAGATTTTGCGGTTGCAAATGCCGGAGTTAACAGCGCGGGAAAAGATAATTCCTATTGGGCTAACATCGGAATATATATGAACATTGACCAATATAACAGCGCTATGGATTTGCAATGGCAGTTTGACGAAGTTTACGACAGAGACAGTTATTATTGGAAGTGGCGGAGCAACAGCGACAGAGCGGCATACAGGAATATGTGGGTCGCAAGCGAACACGCGAAAACCGCATTGAATTATGTGG
>JALWEC010000125.1 GCA_027036655.1 Melioribacteraceae bacterium | reverse complement strand
GCGTCGCGCAGCGCCGAGGCAATAACTTTCGCGCCTCTGTCATGTCCGTCCAATCCTGCTTTCGCAACTAAAACTCTTATTTTTTTACTCATTGTTCACCATAATTATTAACAAAAAGAAATCAAATCCATTATTTAAAATACAAAACTTGGGATTATTTTTGCTCGTTGATTTTTTGATAATACTTCCTTGCCTTTTTCAAGTCATCGGGAGTATCGATAGAAAAGCTCTCAAACTCCGTTTCAACAACTTTGATTTTTATGCCATTTTCAATTAAACGAAGCTGCTCCAGCTTTTCAATTTTTTCCAAATCCGTCTGCGCCCACGAAGTAAATTTCAACAGAGTTCTCCGTTTGTAAACATAAAGTCCGATATGCTTGTAAAAATCAGTGGAATGAAACATATCTATTGCCGAGCTTGCGTCCCGCACGAAAGGAATTATTGCCCGTGAAAAATAAAGGGCGTAGTTGTTGTAATCAAAAACAACTTTTGGAATCGAAGAACTTTTAAGCTCCTTAATATCCGTTATTTTTTTTACAAGAGTTGAAACCTTAACCGACTTATCGAAAAGGAAAGGTTCAATCGCTTCATCAATCATTCTTCCTTTAATGAACGGCTCATCACCTTGAATATTAACGATAATATCCGCATCGGGAATTTTTCGCGCAACAAAAGCAATGCGATCGGAACCGCTTTCAAAATCATTGCCGGTCATTACCGCATTACCGCCGAAAGACGAAACAACGTCAAAAACTTTTTGGTCGTCAACCGCGATGTAAATTTCATTAATTAACTTCGATTTTTTTGCGCGCTCCCAAGTATGCTGAATCATTGGCTTTCCGCCAATATCGGCAAGAGGTTTCCCCACTAATCTTGTAGAGGCAAAACGGGCTGGAATAATTCCGACAATCTTCATTTAATTTGTAACTAAAACCGTAATTGTTTTTGATAAATTATTATTGGCATCGTCAATCTTAACCGAAGCGGCGCCGAGAGTATTTCCGCCGTTAATAACTACAACGCTTTGAGCGTTGTTGCTCGGGTCGATTGAGATTAAACTTCCTCCGGAGGTTACCGTCCAAGTATATTCCGGATTGGGATAATAAAACGAGTAAGCATTAACCGTAACTCCGCTGTTTCTGGCAACAGTAACTGTATCGACGCCCGAAGGATGTTCCGGTGTTGCGTTAATATAAAGCCCCGGGTTATTCGAGAAAAAGTCCGCGCTGGAGAAAGTCCCTTGTACATAAGAGTTAACCGGATTGTTCTTCGCGCGTACGATAAGAGTGTGCAAGTTCGCGCCTCTTTTCGGACTTGCGTACGTAAGCCAGTAAAACGATTTGGAATATCTTTCAATCTGAGAATTAATTTGGTCGAAAGTGTTAATCAATTCCGATGTTTCCGTAATACTGAAAAACCCGCTGTTGCCGATTGAAGATAAAACGTCGGGACTGATTTCATTGCCCAGTCCGATTGTGTAAACGCGCTTTCCCGTAACGGCTTGCATTGCCGCATCGAATGTGTGCGAGCCTTGCGTGTCGGTTCCGTCGGTAAACAACACCAT
>JALWEC010000124.1 GCA_027036655.1 Melioribacteraceae bacterium | reverse complement strand
TCTTTTCAAAAACTTCTTTCAAAATAGCGGAATCGAAAATATAAATTCCCATATTCACAAATGAGTAGCCCGGACGGTCGGGGGCTTCCGGCGGATTAGAAGGTTTTTCCACAAAATTAACTACGCGGTAATCTTTATCAATATTTAATACGCCGAATCTATCAGCTTGGTCAACGGGAACATAAAGCGAGGCGATTGAAAGGTCGGCTTTTTTCTCCAAGTGATATTCAACCATTTTCAGATAATCCATCTTGTAAATGTGGTCGCCGGAAAGAATCAGTACGTTCTTGGCTTTCTTGGGAGAAATCAAATTCATATTTTGAAGAATGGCGTTCGCCGTTCCGGTGTACCAGTTGTTGCCGATTTTCTGCTGAGGAGGAACCGTGTAAATGAACTCCCCGAGTTCATGATTAAAAATATGCCAAGCCTCGTGAAGATGCTCGTTTAGCGAGTCGGACTTGTACTGCGTTAGTACATATATCTTTCTCAGCCCGGAGTTCAAACAATTGGAAAGCGCGAAATCAATAATTCTGTATTTCCCTCCGAAAGGGACCGATGGTTTTGTGCGGTATTTTGTAAGAGGACTTAAACGTTCTCCTTGTCCGCCGGCAAGAATCATTGTAACGGTTTTGCGTATCAAAGACGAACCTTTGAAAGCCATATTAACCTCGAATTTTTGTTTATTAAAAATATTGAATTTACATTTCAACTACAATTTATTATTTATGAGAATCGATTTTGAATAAGATATTTTTTTTAATACGGAACATTACTCCGGGATTAATCCTTTTTATTTCAAGGATTAATCGAAAAAACTTTTTCTCCCGCATCAAAACTCACTTTAACATTCTTCACTCATTTTCACCGCAAACCGGACGATAATTTTGCGCTTTATGAAAAAATTCATTTTTCTCGTCTCGGTAATTATTCTTTTCTTTCTGATTTATTATAGTTCGGAGATAAGCGAACTGTTCCTATATTTCGACTCCCAAAACGTAACATCGTTAAATAACTTTTTTGTTACAAAAGATGAAATAAAATCGCATCTCGATAAATTCCGGAACAATATCGACGTTGAGTCAATATCGCTGAAACTTTCGGTTGATATGAATAACAGAAAAATTTTCGGGACGGAAATCATAGCGTTTAGATTAAAACGGGAAATAAAACCCGTTTTTAATTTTGACGACGAAATGAAAATTAAAGAAGTAAAACTGAACTCGAACAAAATAAAATACGAGCGCGAAAATAATTTTCTCTCCATTGATTCGGTATTACAGACCGGAAGATTACAAACCTTAAAAATTCAATACTCCGGCTGCCCGGAGAACGGACTTTACTTTTACGATAGAAACTCTGTGAAATATCTTTACTCCGTTAACGAACCGATTTTCGCTTCCGGCTGGTTCGCGTGCAACGATACTCCCGCCGACAAATTTATGTTCACTTTACAAGTAACTGTCGATTCCGGTTATACCGCAATTTCAAACGGACGAAAAATTCTCGATTCTCTTTCCGGCGGCAAACGCAAAGTCCTCTGGGAAAGCTCTTACCCCGTTGCCTCT
>JALWEC010000123.1 GCA_027036655.1 Melioribacteraceae bacterium | reverse complement strand
CTTTAAGCAGAATTTTCAATCCGTTTTTAGCGTTATCCACAATATTTTCCAACTGTCTGATAACCGGTTGAATGTTGGAAATCTGCACTTCGGCGTTCATTTGATCAAAATCGGAAACCAAACCCTGCTTGTACATCGAATTGATTGTTGCCAAATGCTCCTTAGCGTTATTATATTTTTCCCGAGTAATCTCAAGCAGCCGCTCGGAAAGCAGTACGCCGTAGAACGCTTTTTTAGTATCGAGAGTAGTTTTGGCAACAGTCGATTTTAATTTTTCTTTCGCAAGATTCAGATAAATCTGCGAAGCGCCTATTCCACGGAATACCGCTGAATTAAAGAGTATTTGAGTCGCTTGAATTTTTGTATTAAAACTATTGGAAAGCGCAAATGATTGTAACTTGGTTCCCATAGGCATAAACTTTGAAGGATTAAAAGGTAAAACGCCTTCGTTAAATAAGATGCCGTAAGTAGCGTTATTTAGCATTGCCTGAAAATCGGGGAAAGGCATTTTCGGCTTACTGATAAAGTGGGATAAGTTCGCGGAAAAATCAATCGAAGGCAATGCGTATCCGAACGCCTCTTTTACGGCTTGCTGCGCTTTTTTCACTTCGAGTTTTGCAATTTTCACATCGTGATTGTTTTTAAGCGCGGTTTCAACAGCTTGGTCGAGCGTGTAAGTTTCAACCGTTATTTGTCCGAAAACAGGCTTAAAAAACAGCAGTGTGAGAATCAACTCCGTAATTAGGAACTTTCTGCTTTTTGTCATAATGATTTCCTATCTATTTTTTTATTCCGTTCAAAATGTCTGTAATAATTCTTTTGATTTGATTAATTATCGGTTTGATGTCAACGTCCTTTACAAATTCGCTATTCGCGTTGAGGTAGTGGTAATTAAATATTGCCGGAATGATATCCGCAATATCTTTAGCTTTTGTCTTGTAATCGTGCTTCTTAAATTCGCCGGAATCAATCCCTTCTTTTAAAATTTTGGAAAGCAGTTCTATTTCCTTGTCGTGGCTTTCGGGAAACGACTGCTTAATAACTTTTGATATTTCAATGTAAGAAGAAACTTTAACCGTATAGGTAGTTGTTTTCTCGGAGATAAATGTGTTCAGACAATCGATAAGTTTGTTGAATTTTTCAGTAGCCGTGCCGTTCGATTTAAGTATTTCTTCGGCTTTTGCGTAATGTTCCGAAATGGCGTCTTCAATAATTTCCTTAAAAAGGGCGTCTTTGCCGTCAAAATAATAGTAAAGAGAATTCTTCTTCATGTTCAGCATTCCGGCAATATCCTCCAACGTGGTTTTGTGATAACCGAACATTGCAAAAGATTTAATTCCGGCGGCTTTAATTTGTTCTCGTTTTGAGTCGAATGTGTTCATCTAACATTTCCTTTTTAGAACTTTTCATTCAAAAGTTCTAAAATACAAAAAGTAGAATTACTGTCAAGCGGATTTTTCTAATTTTATAAAAGTTAGTTTACGCATTTTGGGGATTTGTGGGAATAACTTTAGATTTTGCCGCATAACGGAAGAATCCGGCTTGGTCAACGACAAAGGGAAAAAAGCG
>JALWEC010000122.1 GCA_027036655.1 Melioribacteraceae bacterium | reverse complement strand
AGGTTAAACTTCTGAGCAAGAAAATCGGAGCGGGAACTTAACGCCTCGTCAACAAGCACAGCAATATCGTCGGTATTATCGTCAAACGAAGTTACGCTTAAAGAATCGGTATTCGGGTTAACAAAAAGATAGTCATCCAATACATTTAGCGAAAGATAATCCAGCAACTTGGTTTTAGCGTTATCAAAATCATTCTGAGCGCGAATCAAACTCAACTCGGCGTTTCCCGTCTGCACTTTTTGACTGTAAACATCCGCTTTCTGAACGGCGCCGAGTTTGTAGCGCGTTTCAACCTGTTCCAAAAACTTCTTGCTGTATTCGAGATTATCTTTTCTGACCTTCACAACATACTGCGCTTTAACGACGTTAAAAAATAGCGTTTCCGTTTGAAGAACAATATCCTGTTTGAGTTTTATTAAGTTAAGTCTTGCCGCTTTCAACTGGTTTTTACTTTTCGAAAAATTGGCGATATTTGCGAGTCCGTCAAAGAGAGTCCAGCCGCCTCCTACGGAAACCGAGTAGTTACGGTTATCCTGCTCGCTTGCCGGAGTTTTAACCAAAGTACCGAAATAATCGATCTGCTCTCCGCCAACATCCTTAACTTTGTTCCAGCTCCAAGAGCCTGAAGCGCTTAATGAAGGAAGAAAACCTCCGAACGCCTGTTTTACTCCCGCCTTTGCCGAGCGTATATTATTTTCTGTTTTTCTTACCGTGCTGTTTTGCCTCAATGCAATAGAAACAGCTTCATCCAGAGTAAGTTTTTTCTGAGCAAATAAAGGCAAAGCCGTTAGCACGCTTAAAGTAAGAATCAATATTTTTTTCATATACAAAATCCTTAAAATTTGATTTTCTGCAACTTATGACGTAAGCATTTATGTGATGTTCCGTTTTCGGAAATTATTTTTTAAGGAAATAAATTGAACTGCATTCGCAGTTCTTCTGATTTTGGGAATATATCTTCTCTATGGGTTTCGCCCATAGTTATTGCAATTAAAGCGCTTCGCGCTTTTGAACAGAAATGTTAAACCCAAAATTGTCATTAGAATTTTTTCTAATCTAAAATTTTTAAGAAAAAGACTATTTTTTTTAACGTAGATTGCTTGCAATCTGTGAAAAAACAGCATAATGCTAAATTGCATCCACAGTCCGCCTTAGGCGGACTGTGCTACAAATAGAACGAGTAAGATTTTCTTACAAGGTTTTTTGTCTTAAATTAACAGCTTGGCAGTTAGTTAACCTGTTGTTCTTTTATAACTTAAGTCAACTTTTTCCTAATGGCAGTCATTAGAAATTTTTGGTCTAATGACAATTTTGGTTTTAATAGAAGGCTTTGACTAACCCGATAAAATGTCATTCTGCTTCTGTGCCAAGGTGGAGCGGGAGAATCATCTCAAAACATGTAATTATACCTAATTTAGAGATATTTCGGACGGTTTTCAACTCAGCGCCGTGTCAAACTCAATATGACAAATTTACGTTTTGCCAAGGTCTCTATAATTTCAAAAAAGGTTTTAGCAACAAAAAAAGCCGTCTTAAATCTAAGACGGCTTTTTCTCTCAATAATTTTATTAACTACTAACCGCAGCCTCCGAGAGCGCGTTTTGCTTTAGGAATAACAACTTTTCTCGGTTTGGAATTTTTAAGAATCTGCATAACTTGCGGTCCGAATTCTTCACGGAAAAGGTAGGTAGTCCTTAGCATTCTGTTTGCAGGCATTACCGCAGGAGGTTTAAAGTCTAAAATATCTTTCTTGAATGCGGGGAATCCGCCTTTGAGAACCCAGATATTCTGTGGTTCGTAGCCGACTTTTGTCGCAAGAGCGGCTGCGCGTCTGTCAAGATTATTATCATTGCTGTAAATAATTGTGATTTTACCTGCCGCATTGAAAACATTTTTCATTTTCATCTGGCAGAATTGCTCCGGTTTTGCATTTACGGCGTAGGGAAGCGCAAGTTTCTTGAATTCTCCCGGCAACCGCAAATCAACAAACTGCATTGATTTATCCCCTTTAATCAAGCGAACAGCAACTTCGTCCGGAGTGATGTAATTTATATGCATATCTTTCCCGAAGTCAGGTTTTGCAAACTCCGCCAACATTGTCGGTTTCTTGGGAGGAATAAACAATGCAAAGATTGCGACGACAACGGCAAAGCCTGTAATTTTTGCAAATGTGCTCTTCGGCGTAGGATCGGCGGATTTGCCATTGTTAACTTTCAACTCGATTTTTTCAACAGCCCAATAAGTAAAGAATGCAAAGATTATTACTAAAAACGTAAATAATCCCATTGAAATATTAAGGGTGTCGAATAATTGAGGCGTTCCCATGTAGCTTCCTTTGTGGAGTCCTTGTACCAGAGGATAACCGATAATAAAAAGGAATATTCCAATTGCAACTCCAATTACGAAAAAGAGCGCGTCGATCTTGCCGATAAACGTGGAGCAAATACTTGTACCCGGACAAAAACCGCCAATGATGAAGCCGAAGCCCATTATTATTCCGCCCACAATAACCGACCACAAGTAGAGGGGATTAATATAAATAGCGTCGAGATTTAATAATCCGAAGTGAGCAAGCGCCAAAATTCCGACCATTCCCGTAATTGCAGCGGTAAAAAATACTCGCCATACGGTAAAGTCGTAGCCGTAAAAAACGCCCACTAATTTTTTTGATGTCGAAAAACCGGCATGTTCCAGCAAGTAGCCGAAGAAGAAACCGATTACTAACGCTAACATCAAGTTAAAGTTTGGTTCAGGATATATTGGTCCCATAATAAACTCTCTTATTATTTAAAATTATAGCCAAAGTTTCTTAAAAAACGGCGCCAGAATGTATCCGGTACCAAAAATAACAAATGTAACTAAAAATCCTGCTACTGAGAATACCGCCATTCCGTCCAATCCGGCTCCACTTGTACAACCTCGTCCGAATTGAGAACCTATTCCGAATAGCATGCCTCCGATTACGGCGGCTACAAGTCTTGTTTTGGATGATATCCTCGGTCCATGTTCAATCACGAATTTGTTGCGGTTGTGAATTAAACCGGAAACGAATGCGCCTATTATCAATCCGATAATTTCCCAGATCAACCAAGTTTTCCAAGGACTATCGGGATGAGTGGCATTATATGATTTCATATAAGGAATCTGAGAGTGCGGGGCAACAGCCTGGATTGTGCCTATGACGGTATTTTTTACCGCGCCGCTGGCGCCGAGTCCGTCGCCGTTAAGGTAAATTGCCAAAACAATCAGAAGTCCTAACAGAAATCCCGCGAGATATGGATTCATGTATTTTGTTTCTTCATTCATAATAACACCTTAGTTATTAACATTTTCAGTTTGTTCATTTTCATCATCTTCATCTTCAATGTCTTCCCAACCGGTCAGCATTGCTTTCAAGTTGGTAAGAACCGTATGTCCGGTTGTTATCAAATAAAGATGTCCAATTAAAAAGATTACCAAAAAGTAAGCTCCGATAGTGTGCCAGAGGGCAATCGGTCCTAAACTTGAAACATTTAAAGGATCAACCACGGTTGCTTGCGGAACCCTGTAATAAATGTAAAGGAGTCCGGTTACCATCATCAAAGGTATAATAAATACCATTAACGAGAAGTAAGTAATCTTTTGTAACGGATTTAACTTACTCAATCTGTTTTTCTTAACAGGGTGAGGCGCGTTTTTGAAAATTCCGAGAAGATAATACTCAATCTGTGCGCGCATAAATTTAGGAGTTGGAATATATTGTTTGATCTCTCCGGTAGTAATATGCCAGAAAGCAGCAAATACATAAAGACCAAGCAAAGTCCAACCTGCTATACGATGATAAACCACGGCGTTTTCATATCCGAAAAATGTATATGAGCCGTGTACTTCAAATCCTGTGAAGGCAAGAAAAATGATGAGAATGGCTTGTGTCCAGTGCCAAAATCGTTCGAATCCTTCATATATATAAACTCTTTTCATCATTATACCTTA
Source organism: Melioribacteraceae bacterium (assembly GCA_027036655.1). Lineage (GTDB taxonomy): Bacteria > Bacteroidota > Ignavibacteria > Ignavibacteriales > Melioribacteraceae > WGAL01. The sequence goes on along the minus strand of JALWEC010000122.1, from coordinate 879 downwards.
TGATTTATTCTTTTTATTGAAATAGTATCTTATAGAGCCGTGACCGATAACGCCGAGCAAAGTTAAGATAATTAATAATTTGCCGAGAGTATCTACAATGCTGTAGTGATCTCTTGCGGGCATGTAGAAATCTGTTAACCCCGCTAAACGACTGTTGTTTTCAGTATGGCAATCGGTGCATTGCAGGGATTTATCTTTTGTAGAAACCATGTGGTTTAAGGGCCAATACATAATTGTATTAATCCAACCGAATTTCCCGCTGTAAGGCAAGCCGACATGTTTCATCCCGACTTCTGCGGCTTTATTCCAGTCAAAATCTTTCCAGTAAGCGCCGACGCCTTTTTTAAGAGCGGCTAATTTAGGCTGGATAATCATTCTTGTGCCCAAATCAAACGGCTGCTTAGTCGTATGAATTCTCATCGGATAAATCTTTGAGCGTACGTCGCTATATGAGCCGTGAATTTGGTTTAGAACAACTACAGTGTCGCCTTCCGGAACTTTATCTCCCAGCAGATAGTGATCTGCCGTCCCGTTAAACCAGAAGTACTGCGGTTTGAGATGACGTCCCCAAGTAAAACTACCTTTAATGGATTTGTAAATGTGATCGCCGAGCGAGTCTTCTATCATGAAGGGTTTTCCATCTCTTAATTTTCCGGCTGTTGACCAATCCCAATGGATATTAACCGAATTGACTTTCGCATATTCAGGAATGTGGCAAGTTTGGCACGCGACTTTTACGGTGTGCTCATTTAAAATTTCACTTGCGTGAGGTTCGTTGCTGTGACAGTCCTCGCATTCTATCCTGCCAACATTCTGAGCTTCTATGGAATATAATTTTCCGCCGATATTGTGGTGTTCCGTTTTATGACAGTCCACGCA
>JALWEC010000121.1 GCA_027036655.1 Melioribacteraceae bacterium | reverse complement strand
GAATAAATATAACACAATTGCATTCTAATGTATTCATAAATTGCTGGAAATTCAAGATAAGTCTAAAAATATTGGTTTTAGATTAAATGTGGAAAAAGGTGAGAAACAAACCTCCTATTTCTCACCTTTATTATTTTGAACTGAGTCCTTTTCCGTGTTGGTTTTTGTTTTAACCTCAGAATAAGGGATAAAGCCGTCAAAATTAAATGGCGTTAGCTCTTCGGAAACAAGCGTTGCGCTGTTTGCGGAATTACGGAAATTACTGCTGTTTAAGTATTTATCTACCTGAAGCGATTTACCCTCGTTAATCGGCAGCTTAACTTTTTTATTAATTACTACGTCATTTTGCGTTCTGAATATTTTATACATTTCAAGAGTATTCCGCTGCGCATCAGGTTTATTTTTAACCACAACATAAGTTTTGGGAGTTTTGTTTTTAATAACCTGCGGAGGAGAAATTAAATTGTTGTCGCCGACGCCATTGAACAAAACTATCAGAACAATAAATGCAGCCGTAACAATTGAAGCCGAAGGGAGAAAAATCCAAAGGAAATTTGTTTTTTTATCCTTTTCAAGATCGCCGAAATTACGGTTTTGAATTCTTGTCATTAAGTTGAATTCAAAGTTTTCGGGAGTTTTTTCCCTTTTCAATCCTTTTAGAAGCCGGGCAAGCGCTTCGTCGTCAAACGAGTTTTTGTTTTCCATGTTATTCATAATACTTTCGTAGCAATTTTTTTAATTGATTTCTTCCTCTGTTAATTCTTGATTTTACGGTTCCAAGCGACATATTTTTCATTTCGGCAATTTCTTCATAAGAGAAGCCTTCAATATCTCTGAGAATAACCATTTCGCGATATACAGGCTTAACTTTAAGCAACGCCTTTTGAATATCTTCATCCATTAAACTGTTATGAGCCGATCTTACCGGGTCAACAACTTTGGAATCTGAAACCTGAACGTTTGGACCATCTTCATTAGTCTGGTTTAAGGATATAAAAGAACGTCTTTTTCTTCTCTTAATTTCATTCTTTGCCAAATTAGCGGCTATTGTGTAAAGCCAAGTGGAAAACTTTGCAATAGTCTGATACGAATCTTTTTTAAGATAAAACTTAACCATCGTATCCTGCACAATATCAATTGCCGCTTCTCTGTCGCCGACAAAACGGTAAACAAAGTTCATTAAGGAATCTTTATAACGCTTTACTAAAGTTTCATAAGCCGCAAGAGTATTATTATCTTGAAATTCCTTAATTAACTCTTCGTCTGTCAAGCTCTTAAAATCTCTGTTCAAGTTTTTTTTACCTATGATTTCCAAATAAGTTTCAACTTTTTTAATTTATTTTCAAATATAATAATAACATTACTAATAATATTCATAAACTCGTTTTCATCGCTTGTAACTCAAGATTAATTATTAATGAGCTTACTTAAAAAAATTAATAAAAACCGTTAAAACGGTTTAAGCCTTTACAACAGTTTCATTAACCCACGACTTAAGTCGTGGGTTAATAATAACTTAACAATTCTTATAACCGTTTTAACGGTTTACAATGTTGGTATTTATTCAATAG
>JALWEC010000120.1 GCA_027036655.1 Melioribacteraceae bacterium | reverse complement strand
TGCCGATAATCAGAGAGCCGTATAAATCGGGGCTCGCATAACGAGATCTTTCATCTAACAAAGGAAGTTCGCCCGCCGCCGTTACCGAAAACTCTCTGAACTTGTAATGGTCAAGCAAAAACGAGCCACCGAAATCAACTCTTCCATGCAGTTTTGATTTTTTACCGGTTTCGACAAACATTTTGTTGATTGATATTAAGTTATTTTTAAAGACGAAATCTGCGCCGATATTATAATCCATTCCGGTACTTGAAACTTTAAATTTTCCCTTTTCTATCTTGGCAAATCCATTTAACACCGGGTTTTTCAAATCGCCCGAAATTGAAATTGAGGAATTCAATATTCCCGTTTGATTTGCAAGAGACGGGATAAATTTGGCAAGAGCGGATAAATCAAAATCACGGGCTGCGAAACTCAAAGTCTGCTTACCGCCGTTAACCTCAGTCTCTCCGAACAATGCATATGGAAGCGTTCCCTTTAGAGTAAGCCGGTCAAAGTCCTTTTTGTCTTTCAGATTAAGCGAAAGAGTTGATATGCCATCGGAGTATGCTTCGGTAAACTTTAAGTCGCCGAAATTTTTATTGCGGAATGTAAAATCTTCGCACAACAGCGCTCCGGTAAAACTCGGGTTTGAAACCGCGCCGAAAATTTTTCCGTGCATGTTTATATTGCCCGCAAAATCATTTTCCTTGCTTCCTATTGCCGACGTCAAAACTCTATCCAACGAGACGTTTTCAGCGTCTATAGAAATATCATTTATTCCGTTGCTATTATAAACTCCTTTAATTTTTATCAAGGCGGAATCATTCTGCAAATTGAAGTTATTAATTTTCAATGTTCCGTGAGCAGCCGACAAATTAAACGGGAAATTGTTTTCCCATTTTTCACCGTAACTTGTAAGGGAAAGTTTTTCAAATTTAATTTTATCCGAAGTATCCGTAACGTTAATTTCACCTTGAGAGACAAAGGCGTAATTAGTGTCAACGGTCGCCGAAAAGTTAAACGCAATATCACCGTTCTTTAAATCTATCAAAAAATTAGGGGATAAAATTTCTCTTTCCGCAAATAGATTATCTGCGTTCATTTTCGCATAAATTGTAAGATTATCTATTTTATCCTCGGTATTAACGTTTTTTATATTTGTTTCAAACTGAAAGTTTTTCGTATAATATAATTTTGAATTATTCAGCATGACAAAATTTTCGAGAAAAGTATTGTTAACAAAGCTGAACTTTTTCTTATCGTTAAAAATACTCCCCTTGAAATAGCCGTCAATACGAAGTTTTTTTAAATTCAAAACCTTCTCCGGCAAATCCGAGTTCTTAATCAAAAAGTCATATTTCAATTTAAGTTTCGGTAAATCGGAAACGAGATTAACATTCCGTAAAGTATCGGCGGAATAATTCGCGTAAAACTGTTTCCGTATCTCGTCAATAAAAAGTTTCGCAATCCTACTTCCCTGCGTTGCAACAAGCGGCGGCAATTCGTGATAATTAAAATCCCCTTCGATTGAAGCGTCAAGCAGTTCCGATTCCAAATCAAAATTCTTTTTAGTAGAATCTCCCCAAAAATTAATCTGCCAGTGAGTATTCGAAAGCGCCGGAGTTCCGCGGAATAGAGAAGAATCGAAACGAACATTGATTTCCCCGTCCACATTATTTTTCTCCAATGCCTCGCTGGAAAAGTTTATGTTAAAATTAAGATTGGAAGCTAGAGTAGAATCAAAAGTAATCTTTGACAAATCAAGATTGTTTATCCGAGACGAAAAAGTATATTCTCTGTTTTCGGGAAGAAGTCCGATATGCGACCGGGCGGAAAATCTCGCTCCGTTAATCTCGCCGGAAAAGGCGACGTCTGAGACTCCTTTTGCAGAATGAGTATCGCAGTTTAACAAATTAATATTGTACCCGTTCAGTTTGGAATGAACAATTTTAGCTCTTAAACTGTTTTCCATTGTTTTGGGATTTGTTCCTTTCCCGGCAATTCCCGCGGATAAATTAAGGAAAGTTTTTTTCTTTATCACGGGGAATAAATCCAACATTTTGCAGTTAAGCGCAACATCGTATATCATTTCCTTCCCTGTAAAATCAAAAAAAGTTTTCGCGTTAAAATGTCCCTTGTCCGCCTTTGCGGCAATATCGGCGTTGAATTTAATCGGCTTACCGTAATAGTGAATGTTAATGCTGTCAAGTCTTAATTTTTTATATTCGGGAAGATTTAATCCCGCAAGCAGTTTGCGTACTTCGCCGTAATCGATTCTGCTTTTATTTATTTTTGCATCGATATACAAATCTTTCGGTTTCTCCAGGTTCTTCAATTCACCGGTAAGATTTAAGTCCGTGTAGCCCCGTTTAAGTTTTAGTTTATCAATTTTTAATTTTCCGTATTTACCCGAAACCTTTAAGTCCGCTGCAATCGCTCCGCGCAGAAAAGAAACGGAGGGAAGAAACGTTGATAAATCGGAAAACCGAAACGGTGAAGCTGTCATCGAAAATGAAACAGGATATTTTTTGAAATCTGAGTAAATGATTTTGTTAAATAAATTCAGTCCTTTAAACTTAGTTGAAAGGGTTATAGAAGAACTGTCCGTTTTAACATTTAGATATTTAACCTCGATTAAATCCGGTTTTACAAGAAAAATTCCTTTTGCTTGCTTAAGTGAAAATCGCTTGAGATTATCGTCGAAAGAAAGGTTTTTCAGAAAAAGAGCAAATTCGTTTTTATTAATAGCTCCGACCGCGTTAACTTTTAAGTTTAAATTGTTAATAAGCAAATCGCGGTAGTTAACATATTTGTAAATCGAATCATCCTGCAAATGCGCAAAATCCTTAACAAGAAAATTCCCTTTTTTAATTTCCAAGTCGCCAATTTCAAAAATAAAGGGGAAATCTCCGCGTGTTGTTTGTTCGGTCCGTTCGTAGTTTTTTCCGAGATTTTTATTTCCGGAATGATTTTTTAATAAAGCGCTTAAGTTCCATTTGCCATTTTCATTTTCAAGAAATTTCACAACAGGTTTTTCGAGCCATGCTTTTGAAATAAAAATCTTTTTTACAAGAAGCGCCTGCAAACTCAATTTAAGATACGCTTCTTTGCACGATAAAAGCGTGTCCCCGTTTACGACAACCCCAAAATCATTGAGCTTGAGAGAATTAATAAAAGTTCCGTTAACTGATTTTAGATAAAACTCGCCGTTAATATTTTCGTTTACCGTTTCGATAATCTTTTCCCTGGCAATGGAACGAAACCAAGAGGTTTGCGCAAAACCGATAGAGAGAAGAAGAAGCGCAATCACCACGACGGCAAGCAAAATAAAACCGCTTACGATTTTATGAAATGCGGAACGTTTGAATTCCTTCTTCTTATCGGGAATATTTACTTTTTCGTCGGACATCTATTTGCAGTTTTTATCTAATATGGTTTTAATAATGTTGGATGTAGATTGTTCGACAACAAACTCGATTCTTTTAATCTCGCCGCCGTTTGCAAGAACGACGTCCCGCCCGACAATATTCTCGTCGCTCCAGTCCGCGCCTTTAACGAGATAATCAGGCACAATCGTTTTAATCAGTTCGTAGGGAGTGTCTTCTTCAAAAGCGGTTACAAAATCTACAGGTTTAAGATTAGCCATAACAAAAGCGCGTTCGTCAAAAGTAACTATCGGACGCGAATCCCCTTTTATTCTCCGGATTGAATCATCGCTGTTCATCCCTACGATGAGAACGTCCCCGAGTTCTTTCGCTTTAATCAAATAATCGACATGCCCGGCATGGAGCAAATCGAAACAGCCGTTTGTAAAAACAACTTTTTTCCCTTCATTTTTCAAAAGAGCGACTTTTTCCTTCAAAAAGTTCCAATCAAAAATTATATTACTCGTCGTGTTTTTCATTTCAGATCGTTCCAAACTTGGTTAAACAGTTTATCGGCTTCAATCGGCACAATCCCGACTTCCTCGCAGACGATTCCGCCGGCAAAATTTGCAAGATACGCAGATTCTACCAAACTGCCGCCCGAAGCAAGCGCAAGCGTTAGAGTGGAAATTACGGTATCGCCCGCGCCGGAAACGTCCGCAACCTTGCGAGCTTTGGTCGGAACGCGTTTAAACTCATCTTCCCCTTTCTCGAAAAGAGCTATCCCATCCTCGCTTAGCGTCAGCAGAACGCTTTCGGAATTTAAGTCATCGAGTAATCGGAATCCCGCTTTTTTCAGGTCTTCCTCGTTTTCAATTTTTATTCCGTAAGCTTGTTCGGTTTCGCTTCTGTTCGGTTTAAAAAGAGTAACATTTTTATATTCAAAAAAGTTTTTGAATTTGGGATCAACTGTAATTAGAATGTTATTCTTCTTTGCAAAATCGGAGACATTCTTAATCAACGATTTAGTCAGAACTCCCTTGTTGTAATCCTGAAGGATAATCCCGTCTATTTCATCCGCCTTATCATTAAGAAAAGAAATTATCAAATCTTCGGTTTCCGTATCAAGGTCTGCCTTAACCTCTTTGTCTATGCGTACTATATGCTGGTTATCGGCTATAACCCTTATTTTTGTTGTGGTTGGTCTATCGTCGGTCGTAAATATAGTTTCCGGAGAAATGCCTTCCTTCTTCATCAAATCCTTAAATATTTCGCCGTACTGGTCGTTCCCGATTACGCCAATCGGAATCGGATTTGCGCCCAAATGAATGATGTTGTTCGCAACATTTGCAGCTCCGCCGAAACGGAAAAACTCGTTGTCAATTTCCACAACAGGTACAGGGGCTTCGGGGGAAATTCTGCTTACGGCTCCCCAAAAGTAAGCGTCGAGCATCATATCTCCGATAACGACAATATTTTTACCTGAAATGTTTTCCTTTAAAAAATCCAGTCTTTCTTTACTAA
>JALWEC010000119.1 GCA_027036655.1 Melioribacteraceae bacterium | reverse complement strand
GAAGAAGATATTCTGAAAAGAGTAGCCGATTTGGGACAACAGATTTCGGACGAATACCGCGATAAACTTCCCATTTTTATCGGGATTTTAAACGGCTCGTTTATGTTTTTATCGGACTTACTGAAAGACGTTTCAATCAAATGTGAAATGGATTTTTTTAAGCTTTCGAGCTACGGCGACGAAAAAATATCATCGGGAAAAGTTAAGCTGCTTAAAGAGCTTAACGCCGACATCTCCGACAGACACGTTATCATCGTCGAAGATATTGTCGATTCCGGATTATCGATGAAATACATCGAAGAATTGATTAACGAGTTAAATCCCGCGTCAATGAAAATAGCCTCCCTTTTGGTTAAGCCGAATAGCTTAAAGTATGATATAAAAATTGATTATATTGGGTTCGAGATTCCCGATAAATTTGTTATCGGTTACGGATTGGATTATGCGCAGAAATACAGAAACCTGCGCTCTATTTATATTCTTGAAGAATAAAGGAGTATCATTTTAGTATGTTAAATAAATTTAGAAATTTTAATATGGCTGACAATAAACCCAAAAAAGATGACGGAAAAAAAGGAGGTCCGCAGCCCCCGAAACTGCCCGACGGAGATTTTGACTGGTCGAAAGTTATTAAAACCGTATTTAGCTGGGGCGCAATAATTATTGCGGCGGTTATTTTTATGCAGTTAATGAACGGCGGTTCTTCCGGAACAGTAGAAGTTCCCTACGGCGTTTACGAGCAGTTTTTAAACAATGGAGAAATCGCGTCCGGACGTCTGATTAAATCGGACGTTAACGACTATTCGTTTGAAGGAACTCTGAAAAAAGAGAAAAAAATTAAGCTGAACGGCGTTTTTGTAAACGTTAAGAAATTTTCCGTAACATTGATTGAGCCTGTCGTTCAGCAACAGGAAAAACTTTGGAAGAAAAAGGGAGTCGATTTCACATTCGAGAAAGATTCCAATGAATGGATGACAATCCTTGTCGGACTTCTTCCGTGGGTATTTATTATCGGGCTTTGGATTGTTTTTATGAAAAGAATGCAGGGCGGCGCAGGCGGTTCCAAGGGAATTTTCAACTTCGGGAAAAGCAAAGCAAGAATGATTAACGAATCGCAGATTCAGGTTACTTTTCAGGACGTTGCAGGTGAAGATGAAGCCAAACAGGAACTTAACGAAATAATCGAGTTTTTGAAAGAGCCGCATAAATTTCAGCGTCTCGGCGGAAAAATTCCCCGCGGCGTTTTGTTGCTGGGACCTCCCGGAACCGGTAAAACTCTGCTGGCGCGTGCGGTTGCGGGCGAAGCGGGAGTTCCGTTTTTCTCGATTTCCGGAGCGGACTTTGTTGAAATGTTTGTAGGAGTGGGCGCAAGCCGCGTCAGGGATTTATTCGAGCAGGGAAAGAAAAACGCGCCCTGTATAATTTTTATCGATGAAATTGACGCCGTCGGACGCCAGCGCGGCGCCGGACTCGGAGGCGGACACGATGAACGCGAGCAGACACTTAACGCGCTTCTTGTTGAAATGGACGGATTTGAGCAGAACAGCAGCGTAATTATTATCGCGGCAACCAACCGTC
>JALWEC010000118.1 GCA_027036655.1 Melioribacteraceae bacterium | reverse complement strand
GTACAAGGCATTACCGGAAGCGAAGGAACCTTCCATACAATGCAGATGCTTGAATACGGGACTAAAGTCGTTGCCGGCGTAACGCCCGGTAAAGGCGGACAAAAATTCCAAGATTCAATTCCGATTTTTAATACTGTCGCCGATGCGGTAAAAGAAACCAAAGCCGACGCTTCGGCAATTTTTGTTCCCCCGCCATTTGCAGCGGACGCCATTTTGGAAGCGGCGGACGCAGGCGTAAAACTTATTGTTTGTATCACCGAAGGCATTCCCGCCAAAGATATGGTAAAAGTTTACAATGTTATTAAACACAAAGATGTTCGTTTAATCGGGCCCAACTGCCCGGGAATTATTTCTCCCGGAAAAGCAAAAATCGGGATTATGCCGGGCTTCATTCATAAAAAAGGAAAAATCGGCGTTATCTCACGTTCCGGAACTTTAACTTACGAAGCCGTTAAACAGCTAACCGATCTTAAAATCGGTCAATCAACTTGTATCGGAATAGGCGGCGACCCGGTTATCGGTTCGCAGTTTATCGATATTCTTAAACTATTTAACGAAGACCCGAACACCGACGGCGTTATCATGATTGGTGAAATCGGCGGTTCGGCTGAAGAAGAAGCCGCTAAGTGGGTTAAGAAAAATATGAAAAAACCGGTTGTCGGTTTTATCGCAGGACGCACAGCGCCTCCCGGACGCCGCATGGGACACGCAGGAGCAATTATTTCCGGCGGCAAAGGAACGGCTGACGAGAAGATGAAAGCTTTACGCAAAGCGGGCATTCACGTTTCCGAAAGCCCTGCAGAAATCGGAATTACAATGAAAAACGCTTTGGAAAAAGCCGGATTGTTACCGAAGAAAAAGACATCAAAGAAAAAATAAATAAATCTTAATATTTAATATTCGGGTTGTTTTGAACTTCTGTTTGAAACAGCCCTTTTTTATAATTAGTTAAACAAGGAGAATTAAAATTGGGAAACAGAACATTAGCTATTTTGAAACCTGATTGCGTTGAAAAAAACTTAATCGGTCAAGTAATTACTAAGATTACCGAAGCCGGATTCAAAATTGTCGCAATGAAGATGACGCGTTTAACCGAAGCTTCCGCAGGCGGTTTTTACGAAGTACATAAAGAAAGACCTTTTTACGCAGACTTGGTAAAATACATGACTTCCGGACCGTGCGTTCCGATTGCATTGGAAAAAGAAAACGCGGTTGAAGATTTCAGAAAACTTATCGGCGCGACAAATCCGAAAGAAGCCGAGGAAGGAACTATCAGAAGAATGTACGCAGACAGTATTGAAGCAAACGTTGTTCACGGTTCCGATTCCGACGAAAATGCGGCTAAAGAAATTTCTCATTTCTTTTCAAGAAAAGAACTCTTAGAAAACTACGGATAAACATTGCTTACTAAGTGGAAGAAAATCTCCGAAGAGACGATTTACAGGAATAATCATTGGACTTACAAATTAGATAAATTTGAAATTCCGGACCGGCAGTCGGGCGAATATCATTACGTTCACACTAAAGGTTCGACTTTGATTATTCCTCTTCTTCCTTCTCAAAAACTTCTCCTCGTAAACCAATT